>DASUSP010000208.1:0-11468 GCA_036375035.1 Candidatus Limnocylindria bacterium | reverse complement strand
CGGGTCGCCCTTGATCGGGTGCTCGACCTTGATGACATCGGCGCCGAAGTCGGCGAGCATGCGACCCGCGAACGGTCCGGCGATCAAGGTGCCCAGCTCCAGGACGCGCAGGTCGGCCAGTGGCCCCCGGCCGCCCCGATGTCCCGCATTGTTGGACATAGGCCCACAATATTGGACACCCTGAGGCGACCGGTCAAGGTGATCGGGCTGGCCCAGCTGACTTTCGGGCCCCGCGGAACCGGCCATCCGGCACGGGCGTGGGCGCTTCCCCCGGGCAACCATGCCGTCCATGACCGCTCAGCGACGGACCGCCGCGTGGAGCCGGCACATCACCGAACCGGCCGCGCGCCTCATCCCTCCGAGATGGCACCACGCGACACTGGTCTCCATCAAGGCCTTCCACACGGTGATCTTCGCCTCGATCGCGGCGACCATCGTGCTCTTCGTGTGGGACGGGCTCCGGGGACGGCCGAGCCGCCGCACCGCCTACGCGCTGGGCGTGGCGGCCGCCGAGGCGGGCGTGTACATCAGCAACAACCAGGTCTGCCCGCTGACGCCCCTGGCCGAGGAGTTCGGCGCCGACAGCGGCAGCGTGGTGGACATCTTCCTGCCCGATGCCGCCGCGAGGCGTATCCCGCTGGTTAGCAGCCTTGCGCTCCTGGTGGGGATCGGCCTGAACGTCCGTGCCTTGGTGGCACGGCGTGGGTAGCGGAGCAATGTTGCGGGCCGAGAGCTGGCGGAGCTGGGGCATCGGGCTCGTCTTTGGCGCCGCCACCGGCTTCCTCTTGGTGCTCGGAGGGCCGCTCTTCCTGGTCCTCATCGTCGGGGTGCTGGCGCTCGCCTTCGTCGCGGCCCGCAGCCTGGCGGTCCTATCCGGGATGTTTCTGGGGATGGGCGGCCTGTGGTTAGCACTGACCGTCCGCGCCCAGCTGGCCTGCGACGCGTTTGATGCAGCTCCCAATCGCGGCTGCGAGAGCTCCGGGGTCGGGCAGTTCCTGGCGGTGTGCCTGATTCTTCTCGGCGTTGGTTTGCTGCTCGGAGTTGCCGCCGCGCGGCGGCGGCGCGATCAACTGGCCTGATCGAGGAAGGCGTCCCGGTCGGAGATCGTCGCCGTCAGCGCGCGAGCGCCCAGCGCCTCCAGCCGGCGGGTGGCCGCATCCCGGTCCGCGGGATCGCCGCGGACGAACCAGCGGTCCGCCAGGCACAGTCCCTCGCGCAGCGGGAGGTCGAGCTCGCGCCACGTTGCCAGGGGGGCCTCCCACGGATCGCCTGGGGCGGGGCCTCTCGAGGCGTTCACGGCCGCACGAAGGGTGGCCACGCGGGCGTCCGCGACACGCCCCCAGCCCGGCTCCGCCTCCAGCGCCTCGAGCGCGCCGGCCGCCTCGTCGATCTGTCCGCTCCAGACCGCCAGGCGACCGTGCAGGAGCAGCGCCTCGGCCCGCTCGAAGCCGATGGCGTTGGCTGCCACTGAGCGCGTCAGGGACAGCCCGGCGGGGATGTCGGCGGCCGCGGTGGCGGCCACGGCACGGGCCAGCAGCGTCCAGCCCAGTGCGTGCGCGTCCAGGTCCGGCTCGTGCTCCCCCAGCGCGTCCAACGCGGCCAGCGGCTGCGGGTCGCCGCGGAGCGCATGGATCATCGCTTCCGTGGCCGCGAAATCGAGCCGATAGGCAGTGGGCAGATCGGCCTCGGCGACCTGCGCGAACTGGTCGAGGGTCCACGCCCAGTCGCCGGTTTCCAGGCCGAGGATGCCGGCGATGTCCAGCAGCTGCAACAGCCACTCCCGGCTGCCCACCTGCCTGGCGACCTCCACCCCGCGCCGAGCGGTGTCGGCCGCCGCGCGCGGGTCGTCGCTCGCGGTGAGCCAGGCCAGGTTCGTGCGAGCGCGCAGCTCCACCGACACGAGCCCGGCATCGGCAGCCAGTCGCATGGCGCTGTTCAGCTGCTCGAGCCCCTCATCCGGCCGATCCGCCTGTGCCAGTGCGGTGCCCAGCGACACACGAGCCTCGATCGCGTAGCCGCTCGCCTCGCCGCTCCCCTCCTCCTCGGCCGCGGCGATGGCCCGCGACGCCCAGGAGATGGCCGCCTCCGTATCGCCGCGCAGCATGTACGCCCTGGCCAGCTCCGCCGCCAGGTGGACCATGGCCGCGTCCTTGCCGCCCGCCTTGGAGTACGAATCCCACGCTCCCTCGAGCTCCGCCAGTGCCGTGTCGCTTCGCTGCGCCTGGAGCAGCACGCTGGCCAGCTGCGCCCGGTCGCGCGCCGACGCCACCGCATCGCCCAGCGAGTCTCGGAGGTCGATCGCGTTGCGCAAATGCGACTCGGCCACGCCGAACCTGGCGGCCGCCCGGGCGGCGATGGCCGCCGATTCGGCCAGCTCGGCGCGAACGTGCGGCTCCTCAGCGAGAGCCAGCGCCCGGTCGAGATGCGCCAGGGCACGCTGGGGAGCGTGCTGCGCCTCGGCGTGCTCCGCCGCTCGCCTCAGCGCGTGCACCGCTCGCCTGGCGATGGCCCCTGCCTCGACCTGGTGCGCGCCCGCGGCGGCGTGGGCGGCCAGAAGGTGCTCGGCGATGGGCTCGATATCCTGCGCCTCGTCCGCCGCGGTGAGCTGCTCGATGACGGCCTCGTGGTAGGTGCGGCGGTCGCGGCGCGAGAGGGTCCCGTAGGCAACCTCGCGCATCATGTCCTGGACGAAGGTGAGCTGCCCACGACCGGGAGATGTCGGCTCGTCGTCGATCGCCAGGAACTCCCGCCGGATGAGGGTGCCGACCCGGGCGCCCAGCTCCGCCCGCTCCAGGGCGGAGAGGCCGGCCAGCGACTCCTGGCGAAAACGGCGGCCCAGCACCGCGGCCATCAGCAGCACGGTCCGCTCCTCCTCGGGCAGCGCGTCGATGCGCGCGGCCAGCAGCGCGTGCAGCGACTCGGGGATGTCGTAGCCCGGCACGCCCGGCTGCTCGCCCCGTTCGGTGAGCATCCGCGCGATCTCGACCGCGTACAGCGGGACGCCCTCCGCGCGCCTGCGAACCTGCTCGGCCACGTGTGCCGGCAAGTCGGGGGCCAGGGCTCGCAGCAGCTCGTCGATCTCGGCGTCGGATAGGCGGTCGAGGTGCATCGAGCGGAAGTTAGGGATCCCAGCGCCCCAGGTCGGGCGCCGCTCGAGCAGCTCCGGGCGGGAAATGGCGAGGACCAGGATGGGGTGCCGATGCGACCAGATGGTGAGGTAATCGATGAAGTCGAAGGTGTCGGGATCGGCCCACTGGAGGTCCTCGAACACCAGGACCACGGGCTCCGCCTCGGACTGTGCCTCGATGAACCGTCGCCAGGCGGAGAACAGCTCCTCGCGCTCCGCCATCCCGTCCGCGGGAACTCCCAGGAGCACGCCAACACGCGTGGCGATCCACTCCCGCTCAGCCGATTCAGGAACCATGCGGGCGATCTGGGTGGCGAGGGTCCGGCGCATCACCTCCTCGGGCTCACCCTTCGCCAGTCCCAGCATGCGCCGGACGATCTCGGCAATCGGGGCGAAGGCCGACCCCTCGCCCCAGCGCGGCGGCCTGCCACGGTACCAGCGCAGCTGGGGCGAGCCCCGCATGTCGCGCTCGAGCTCGTGCACCAGCCGGCTCTTCCCGATCCCCGCCACCCCGGTGATCGACGCCAGCGTGATGTTGCGCTCCTGCAGCACCAGCTCGACCAGCTGCCGCAGCGCCAGCAGCTCCGCGGCTCGACCGATGAAGGGCCCACGATGGCCCGCCACCGAATCGGATCCTTCCGGCGTCGATGGCTCGAGGGCGCGCCAGGTGCTCACGGTGCTGGCCTTGCCCTTCAGGGCCTTCTCGCCAGCGTGCTCGAACGTCACCGAATCGCCCACCGCGCGGCGAGTGGCGTTGTCCACCAGGACGCTGCCGGCAGTCGCGCTGTCCTGGAGTCGCGACGCCGTGTTCACCATGTCGCCGGTGACCATGCCCTCGCCGTCGACGTCGAACGAGACGGCCGCCTCTCCCGTGGTGACCGCCGCGCGCGCGGCCAGCTTGGCCCCTGCGTGAGTGACGACCGGCATGGAGCCGACGGCCGCGACGATCTCCAGCGCCGCGCGAACGGCGCGCTCGGCATCGTTCTCGCGCGCGACGGGCGACCCCCACACCGCCATCACGGCATCGCCGATGAACTTCTCGACCATGCCCCCGTAGCGCGTGATGCTGGAGCGAGCCATCTCGAAGTAGCGCGACTGGATCTCGCGCACGTCTTCGGGGTCCAGGTCCTCAGAAAGGGTGGTGAACCCCACCAGGTCGACGAACAGGACCGAGACCAGCCGACGCTCGGCGCGCCACGACGGCGCGCCGAGATCAACGTTGGCGGGTGACCCGGCCGGCGACGCCGGCAACGAGGTGCTCTCGGCAATCGACCGCACCAGCGCGGGGAGCTGGATGCCGCACGACGGGCAGAACTGGAACGCCTCCGACACGGAGGCTCCGCAGTCCGGGCAGCTGCGCCCCTCGCCGTCACGCACGCTTGATTCGCCTCGGACGCCCCCGGGTGGCGTCAGTACGCTGCCTGGGGCGGATCGGACTCTTCCGTGGGCACTGCTTCCTTGACGATCGTGATGCCGACCGTGTGGGGGTTGGTGGAAACCGCCACGCTGGCGTACATCACGAAGCGGTTGAGCGTCTTCTCGTGGTTGACCACGAAGGTGGAGATGCTCGGCTCATGGCCGTCGTCCGGCAGGATGCCCGCCTCGCGAAGCGCGGTCAGCGGGTCGTGGATCAGGAGCTCGGCATCGGCGGCACCCTCGACGTCCATGCTCGGGCTGGGCAGTGCCCGGAAGAAGAGACGGAACGCCGGACGCATCTGTTCCGGTGTCAGCTCCTGCCAGTCGGTCGGTATGCCGCGGGCCTTGTACCTCGAAACAAGTTCGTCGTCGTGCATCAGAGCTGCCCTAGCGAAGTGGCGTCGATCATACGTTCACGACTGCGCCCGGGGAAGCCCTCGAGCGGGAACATCGGAGCCGATGCGGGGAACCGGAGGCGCGCCCGCTCCGTCATATGGAGGCTGCGCCGGCCGCCGATGCCCGCCGGGCACTCGGCCCCGGCCGCCACAACCCCACGGAGAACCATGCGACGCATCCTGTTCCCCCTCCTGACGATGGCCATGCTCCTGGCAGCCGCCACGCCGGCGGCCGCGGCCACCGAGACCTTCCGCTACTCGATCGAGGGCGCCGGTGCCTGGGCATCGGGCGTTCGATACACCGATACGACCTTCGACGCCGCCTGGGTCGAACTCGGCGACGAGGTCACCCGCGCCTCTGACGGCGCGTCGTTCGTGAGCTACGTGCTCTTCGAGCATCTGCGCGAGATGTGCGACGCCGACGGCTGCATCACGAAGTACACCAGTGGCTGGGCGGAGAACGTGCCGTTCAGCATCGACCGCAAGAAGCTCATGTCAGCCTCAGTCGAGGTCACCATCGACGCGATTCGATGCACCGATGACGGCCAGTCCGAGACCTGCCGTCCCGTCCGCGTGCCGGTCAGCATCAGCTGGTCGGGCTTCGGGAAGATGATCCGGTCGCACGGGACCGGCAGCGGCGGTATCGCCGGCGAGTACCAGTACACCCTCAACGGGGCCGCCACCGAGCGGTGGGCGAACGTCTCCGGCTCCATTGGCCGGTTCGACCTGGGCACCGCCTTCGAGCCCATCGGAGCCCTCTACAGGACCCGCTACGCGGAGCGGACCGTCTCGCACATCTAGTGCGAGGCCACGAGGCGCACCCGCGCACGACGTACCCGCGTGCGCGGGTGTATCGGCCGCTGAAACATCGGAATCGCTCCCTGATCACGGGAGACGCCACCTCAGCCGTCCGAGGCCCGGTGCTCCTTCTGCCAGCGCGCCACGGCGCGCGGTCCGGCGCGGGCCAGCCAGGCGGCCTCCACGAAGCCGGCCAGCTCGTCGCGGCTCAGCTCCCCGACGCGCGAGCCGCGCAGCAGCACCGACGGGTGGCCGTTGAAGTGCGGTGTTGTGAAGAACGGGAGAGAGGTATCGGCCAGGATGGCCTCCTTCTCCAGCTCCGAGTCCACCCAGAACACGATGACGTCGGTGTAGCGCTCGCCCGTCTCCGGGTCGACCGCATCAGGCCGCGGGTTGCGGAAGAAGATGAAGCTGCGGCGGCTGACCTGGTACACCACCGGGCCCTCATCAGTCCGCGTCACACCCGGCAGCCAGCAGGCGATCTCGTGGATGTCGTCAACGGTCGCCGGGCGCGTGCCATCTCCGGCCATGGGCCGATGCTAGCCGAGGCGCCTCGCGCTCACCGCCCTGATATTCGCCTGGCTGATGCATCGGGCAACGAGGCCCGCGTCCAGCGCCAGCCCATACGCGCAGCCGATGAGACGAGCAATGGGCAGGCCGAATTCCGGTCCGCATCGGTCGTTCGCTCGCCGATGCATCAGTGAGACGCATTTGCGGGGCTTGCGCGCGTCCCGCATGCTTGCTCAGTGAACGAGCAAGGGGCCGGACGCCTCGGACCGCTCAGCGCGATCGCCCTGCACCTGCTGCCCGGAGCCCTCGCAACAGCGATTTTCGTCCTCATCGCCGATCCGGTGCAGGATGCAGGCTTCCCGCCACTGCTCGCCTTCCTCGCCGCGGTGCTGCTGGTGATCGTGCCCTTCGAGCTCGGAGTCGTGCTGTGGGCCGGCCGACACGCCGGAACGGGCGGGGCGCTGGCATCGGTCCCTTACCGCCAGCCCATGGCCGCCCGCGAGTGGGCGGTCCTGGTGCCGGCCGTCACAGTGGCCGCGGTCATCGGCTTCGGGGCGCTGTCCTTGCTGGATGCGCCGATCCGCGACGCGCTGTTTGTCTGGCTTCCTGACTGGTTCCGGGAGCTGGTGCCGGTCGACGCGATCGGTAGCTATTCGACGAGCGCCTGGACGGTGACCCTGGCGGCGTATGCGGCGATCAATATTCTCATCGGTCCGGTCGTGGAGGAGATCTACTTCCGCGGCTACCTGCTGCCGCGCCTCTCGCAGCTGGGCCGATGGGCCCCACTGGTTAACACCGTGCTCTTCTCGCTCTACCACTTCTGGACGCCATGGGCCTTCCTGGCGCGGATCGCAGGCGTCGCCCCGTTCGCCTACGCGGTCTGGTGGAAGCGGAATGTCTACCTGGGCATGGTCGTGCATGTGCTGCTGAATGCCATCGGAAGCATCACGCTGATCGCGCTGGTGTTGCAGGAGCTCAGCTGAGGTGAGCAAGGCCCGCGCCACGAGTGGCACGGGCCTCGTCGCTACCGAGGTAAAGGGCTAGTCGTTGACGCCCACGCCGCGGCCTTCGCCGCCGGGATCGCGCCCGTCCAGGATCTGCGGGAGGACCGCCGGAGCGCCCTGCGCCGGGTTGACCTTATGGCTGTGGTTGGCCACGAGGAAGATGTCGTCCTCGACCTGGAGGTCGGCGGCCGTGAGGGTTCCGGAGAAGTCGAGATCCAGGTAGACATCGGCGAATCCACCGGGGAGCCGTCCGCCGGGATTCTGGCCGATGAAGGTCGCCTCCCCGGTCGCGGGATTGATGAGCACGGTTCCCTTGACGCCGGCGCCATCCGGCTTGCTCTCGTTCACGCAGTGCGCGCCAAGGGCCGTGCCGGTTAGCACGACTGTCAGTACCGCGGCTGCTCCAAGGCTGGCGAGGGCACGTCGCTTCAAGACATCCTCCTGTTCGGTGGGTGGTTGTGAGCGGTGGAGTGTAAAGAGTGGTCGTGGAGGTGGGAAGCGCGGCCGCCGACAGGTGTTGCGTCGACGCCACCGTCCGTGTCACCGCTCCGGCGATGGCACGACTGGGCAGCGGTGAGCTCTCGGAGAGGATTGATCAGCGGCGTCCACCGGACGCCTGCGCTCCTACTCCAGGCGCAGCTCGGCCAGCCAGAGCTCTGACCGCTCCGCCACCAGCGACTCGATGAGCAGTCGCGGCGGCTCCTCCCCGCCGGCGAGCAGCGCGTAGCTGTGCAGGCGGGTGCTGCCCGGGATGTCGGCCATCTCGAGGGCCGGATCGGCCGATGCGCAGGTCCAGGCCTGGCCATCGGTGCTGCGTGCCAGGCCCAGGGCCATGCTCTGGTCGGTCTCCTCGCCGAATCCGCCGTACAGCGCGACCCAGCCTCCCGAAGGATGCGGGGCCAGGCGAGGCATGGCCACCGAGCGCGTGTCGAACCCGCCGCAGAGGCCCAGCCCGATGGCCGGGGCGCCCTCGACAGTCCAGCTGACCCCGTCCGCAGATGTCGCCGACCGGATCAGCGTCGTGGCGCGGCTCGGCGACCAACCGAAGAGCATCAGGTAGCCCTCATCGGTCCGGACGACCGCTGGGAAGTCGAGCTGCGTCGGAGCAACACCGTCCTCGGTCGGCACGTCAGTGCGAGCCAGCACCGGCTCCGGATCAGCCGTCCACGGTCCGGTGGGCCCTGGCGCCGTCGCCCGCCACAGGTCCGCGCCGTTCGCGCCGCTCGAGGGGCTGCCCGAGAAGTACATGACCCACTGCCCGCCGCCGTCGGGAGGCAGGACCGTGGACGGGATTGGCCCCGGCGGGCGAAGCTCCACGCCCATGTCCCGCTCCACCGTCCGGTCGGACACCTCCCAGTCCGTGCCGTTGGCGGACGCCAGCTGGATCAGCTCCTGGTCACCGGGTTCATCCCCGAAGCCGACGACCCAGGCGTGCAGGCCGTCCACGGTCGCCAGGCCGGCCCCGGGCAGCATGAACCCGTAGCCGGTCGCATCCTGGGGATCGAAGACCGCTCGATCGCCGATCAGCAGGACCGCCGGTTCGCTGACGCTCGCAGGCCTCGTCGGAGAGGCCACCGTCCCGCAGCCCGCTGCGAGCGTGATGAGGACGAGGAGGAAGAAGGGCCGGGTGCGCATGGTCCCTCGCGCGGGGTGGTGCTGCCATCGATAGGGTCCCGAGGTCGGCGAGGTTCAGGCGGCTGCGAGAGGAATGCCTCGCTGTGCTCATCGCGATGGCACACAACAGGGCGATGTTCATCCGGCGCCTGGACGTCACGTACGAGGTTGAGCCATCGGGTGCGAGCGCCAGATCACGCGTGCACGGGGACGCCGGTGCTTCGGCGGGGGCCGCGGGTTGACACGCCGCGGTCGCGACGTGGTAGACGTTGCGGACCCATGACCGTCCGCCTGAGCGAAGAGGCTCGCACCCTGATCGAGTCGGACTCGGTCGCCACAGTGGTGACCCTTCGACCCGACGGCTCGCCGCACATGAGCGCCGCGTGGATCGGGCTGGACGGTGACGAGATCGTGCTCGCAACGCTCCAGGACCAGCACAAGCTGCGCAACCTGCGACGCGATCCGCGCATCGCCCTCACGCTCCTGTCCGAGCGCGTCAACCCCTGGGGCCTGCGCGAGTACCTCGTCATCGAAGGCACGGCGCGCGTGACGGAAGGCGGCGCGCCTGAGCTGCTCCAGCACCTGGCCCACACCTATCTGGGCCCAGATGTCGTCTTCCCCGCCATGCCGAATCCCCCGCCCGGCTACGTGACGCGGATCACGGTTCAGCGGGTATCCGGCGTGGGTGCCTGGCAAACCACCTGAGCCTGCTCCTCGGCACTAACCGGTCTGAGTCCCGAACCAAAGTAGCGGTCGGCTCCTATTGCCGCACCGGCCGAACTCCGCCGACGATCCGGCATCCGAGTTTCGAGGTTTTGGTGGCATGACGCCCAGGGCCGCCCCGAGCACGCGTATCGCGGCCGTTTCGCTGGTTCCGGCACTCCTGGCATCGGTCCTGACCATCGGGGCACCGCCCCCGACCGCGGTCGCCACGTCCGGGAGCACCCCCTACGCCATGCCGGTGGTGGTTGACGTCAACCCGGATCCGGGGATCGTCGAAACGACGATCGTCGCCGACGAGACCACGGTGGACATCGGCGGCGGCGTCATGGCGAACGCCCAGACGTTCAACGGGACCTTGCCCGGCCCCGAGTTCCGCCTCAGTGTCGGACAACGGGTCATCGTTCACTTCCAGAACCAGCTGGATGAAGAGCACACGGGCATCCACTGGCACGGGATCGAGCTGGCCAACAACAACGACGGCACGCCGCTGACGCAGAACCAGGTCGCGCCCGGCGACTCGTTCCTCTACGACTTCGTGGTCACCCGACCGGGTGTGTTCTGGTATCACCCCCACCACGAGTTCTCGACCAACCAGGTGTTCAAGGGCCTCTCCGGGTCCGTCATCGTGACCGATCCCAACGAGGCACCACTCGTGGCCTCGGGGACATTGCCCTCCCCCTCGCAGACCCTGTCCCTGGTGCTCAACGACATCACCGTCTGCAAGGCTGAGGGGAGCAACGACGCGGAGACGTACGACCTGTCGCTGCCGTGGGTCGGCGGGGGCCCGCTCCCTGCGCAGTCGGGTCCCAAGCCGGTGGACCTCTGCGAATCGCCGATCGACAACCACGGGATGGCCCTTGGTGCGCCATTGCAGGCGGGTGACGTGCCGAACGTCCAGAAGCACAACGGCCGCACCAACGAGGGCCAGGTGGTCCTGACCAACGGGATGAACCCAGGCGGTCGAGCCGGGGATCCCTCCGCGCCGGGGGCGCTGGCGGTCGGCGCCTCGACGCTGGCGGTGCAGCCCGGCCAGGGCCTGCGCCTGCGGCTGATCAACACCGCGGCGACCCGCTTCTTCCGCCTGCGCATGACAGCCGGTGACGGAACCCTGCTCCCGCTGGTGCGTGTCGGCGGAGAGGGCGGCCTGCTGGACGCAGCGGTCGTGGAGGGGACGACTCCCGGCGGCTTCGACTTCAAGTACGACGCAGGGGAGATCCTGCTCGACCCCGGTGACCGCGCCGACGTGGTGGTGGCCTTCCCCGCCACTGCGACCGGCGTGGCCACCCTCTGGACCGAGGACTTCCAGCGCACCGGTGGCGGCGACGGACAGGGCGGCTGGACCCGTACCCCAACGGTGCCGGTCGGCCACTTCGAGGTGACCGGCCCTGCCGTATCCCCGGCCTTCACCATCGCCGATGGGACGCCGCTGCGGTCGGCGACCGGCGACCCGGTCCAGGTGCTGCCAGCGGCGACGGCCACCCTGATGGATCCGGCGACCTTCGGGCCGCCAAAGGTGGGGCTGGCCGCGCAGAACATGCAGTTCACCGCGGACGGCGCCCATCCGAGCATCGACAACATCGTCGCAACCCACGACTTCACGGTGGATTACGCGCTGCAGGCCCACATCGGCTCAGCTCGCTACGCCAAGCTGGGAGACACCCTCCAGCTGTCGGTCGAGAACACCACGCCCTCGCACCACCCCTACCACCTGCACGGCTTCTCGATCCAGCCGCTGTCGTATTCCGGCTGCCCTGGAGCGGTGACCTCGTTCACCTTCCCGCGGACGGAGTTCATGGACAACATCGACGTTCCGCCGGGGTGCACGCTGACCTTCCGCATCCACCTCGAGGACCGCCCGATGTCCGACGGCGTGACCGCCGG
>DASUSP010000207.1:0-13635 GCA_036375035.1 Candidatus Limnocylindria bacterium | reverse complement strand
GCTGCCCTTCGCCGACCGGTTCGTGCTGTCGGCCGGCCACACGGTGCCGCTGGTGTACACCACCCTGGCGGCGCTGAACGAGGTGCTGGCCGCGCGCCACGAGCGGACCGGCGACGGGCGCTTCGCCTTCCCCGACCACGGCCGCTGGGCGCTGCGCTGGCAGGATCTGCTGATGCTGCGACGCCGCGGCGGCCTGCCCGGCCACGCCGAGATGGAGGGCAAGACCCTCTTCCTCAAGTTCAACACCGGGCCTTCCGGCCACGGCATGCCGCCGGCGGCGGGGGAGGCGGCCGCGCTCAAGATCGCCGGCGCGGATGAGGTCAAGGTCTTCGCCATCGAGGGCGAGGGCGGCCTCACTCCCGGCGCCAGCCACGAGACGCGCAACACGGCCTGGGGCCTGGGACTCAACAACCTGGTCTTCCTGGTCGACTGGAACGACTACGGCATCGACGACACCGCCATCCACGAGGTGGTCCACGGGACGCCCGAGGAGTGGTTCACCCCGTACGGCTGGCGCATCACCGGCACCGAGCAGGGTTCCGAGTGGGCATCGGTCACCCGGGCGGTGCTGGAGGCGGCGCGCGGCGACAACCCGGAGCGCGTGCCGTCCATGGCCTGGTTCAAGACCCGCAAGGGCCGAGGCTACGGCAAGTACGACAACAAGAGCCACGGCAGCCCGCACGCCATGAACGCGCCGGAGTTCTGGGAGGTGCGTCACGGCTTCATGGAGCGCCACGGCGTGCGCTACGAGGGCGTGGACGAGCCGGCCCCCTCTGACGCCGCCGAGCGCGAGGCGCAGGCGCGCCGCAACCTGGAGATCGCCATCGGCGTGCTGCGTTCAAACGAGGCCGTCGTGGACGCGATCAGCGACCGGCTGCTGGAGCTGGCGGCATCGGTCCCGGAGCAGCCGTCGGGCTTCCACCTGGGCGGGCGCGGGGCCGAGATCTTCAGCGACCCGCGCTTCACCGATGTCTCCGCCTATCCCGACTCATTGTGGAAGGCTCCCGGCGAGAAGGCGCCGAACCGCGCCGCGCTGGCAGCGTGGGGCGCCTGGGTCAACGCCACCGCGCGGGCCGAGTACGACCGGCCGCTGGTGCTGGCCTGCAGCGCCGACCTGGCCGAGTCGACCAACATCGCCGGCTTCGCCAAGGACTGGGAGGACCTTCCCGGCTGGGGCTGGTACAACCGCGACACCAACCCGCGCGGCGCGCTGCTGCCGCAGGAGATCACCGAGTTCACCAACGCCGGCGTGAGCGTGGGCATCGCCACGGTCAACATGGCCGATGATCCCTTCAACGCGTTCAACGGCTTCTGGGCGGCCTGCTCCACCTACGGGTCGTTCAGCTACCTGAAGTACGGCCCGATGCGCCTCTTCAGCCAGCTCGCCCAGGACTGCGAGCTGAAGGTGGGCAAGGTCATCTGGGTGGCGGGGCACTCCGGGCCGGAGACGGCCGAGGACTCGCGCACCCACTTCGGCATCTTCGCCACCGGCGTGACGCAGCTGTTCCCGGAGGGCCGCGTCATCGACCTGCACCCGTGGGAGTACAACGAGGTGCCGGTGGTGCTGGCCGCGGCGCTGGCCAGCGACGTCCCGATCGTGGCGCTGCACCTCACCCGTCCGTCGGTGGAGATCCCGGACCGCAAGGCGCTGGGCATGGACTCGCACCTGGCGGCTGCGCGTGGCGCCTACGTCATGCGGCGGCCGTCGCCGGAAGGCCCCTGCGCCGGGACGGTCTACGTGCAGGGCACGATGTCCACCGCCAACGTGGTGAAGGTGCTCCCCGAGCTCGACCGTCGCGGCCTGAACGTGCGCATCGTGGCGGCCATCAGCCCGCAGCTGTTCCGGATGCAGGACGCCGCCTACCGCGACGAGATCTGCTCGCCGGCGGACCGATGGGACGGCATGGCCATCACCAACCGCGCCTTCAAGCTGATGCGCGACTGGGTGGACGGCCCGATCGCCGAGGAGTACTCGCTCAGCTCAGACTGGGACGACCGCTGGCGCACCGGCGGCACGGTCGACGAGGTGATCGACGAGGCGCACCTGGGCCCGGAGCACGTCCTGGAGGGGATCGATCGCTACGTCCGCGACCGCGACTCGCGCCTGCAGCGGCTGCGCGAGCTGGTCGCGTCGGTCGAGCGCGGGCACGGCGGCTAGGGCGGGCGCGGGCCGGGCATGCCGGATCTGAAGCCGCACCCGTACGAGCACCAGCGCCCGCGCCGGCCGCGCGACCTGCCCCGACGCACCAAGCCGCCGCCCGAGCGTCCCGGCCCGCCGGACATGCGCTGGCTGATCTACGTGGGCATCGGGCTGGCGGCGATCATGGCCGCGCTCTTCGCCCCGTACCTGGTCGGTTACCTGCTGGAGTGGCTCTTCTAGGCCCTGGCCGTTACGCGCCGGGCGCACCCACGCCAATCGCGCGGCTGGTGGCGCCTTACGTACCTGTCGGAGCGGCTACGCATGACAAACGCGCAGCGAGATGCACGAAGGTCATGGATCCGGGCCATTTGCGAGCCGACACGCGACGGCGAACCGCCACTCGCCTCCATAACGCTCGCCAGGAGCGCATCTGTCATCAGAAACCGCGCTCACGACACGCTGCGGACCACGCGTGCCGGGTTCCCGACCGCCACCACGCCCGCCGGCACGTCGCGCGTGACCACCGCGCCTGCGCCGATCACGCTGTCAGGACCGATCGTCACGCCGGGCAGCACCATGGCGCCGCCGCCCAGCCAGGCGTTGTCGCCGATCACGATCGGCCGGGCCGATTCCCACTTGTCACGCCGCGGCCCGGGCTCCAGCGGGTGGGTGGCGGTGAGCAGCTGCACGTTCGGCCCGATCTGCACGTCGTCCCCGATGGTGATGGTTGCGACGTCCAGGCACACCAGCCCGAAGTTGATGAACGTGCGCGCGCCAACGGTGGTGTGCGACCCGTAGTCGCAGTGGAACGGCGCGCGGATCTCGCTGCCCTCCCCGAACCCGCCCAGCAGCTCGCGCAGGAGGGCGCGGCGGGCGTCGCGATCGGCCGGGTCCATGGCGTTGTAGCGCTGGGTGAGCTCCTGCGCTCGCGCCAGTGCGGCGGCGATCTCGGGGTCGTCGGCGATGTACAGGTCACCGGCGAGCATCCGCTCGCGCATCGATCGTTCGTCGGCTGGCATCGGGCGCCAGCCTACCTCAGGCCTTTGCCGTCCAGACGAAGACCCGGTCCTCCTCCACCTTGACGGCGGGTCGGATCAGGTCCGGCAGCTCGATCGGGTAGGCGCGCTCGTCGTCGGCGTAGCCACCCTCCTGGCGCCATCGGTCCCGGCTGTTGGCCAGGCGGCCGGTCAGGTCGAAGCTGGCGCCGTGGCACGGGCAGCGCAGGTCCTGCCAGCCCTTGCGGAATCGCAGCGTGCAGCCCATGTGGGTGCAGACCGATGAGAGGGCCCGGATCTCGCCGCCGTCGTTGACCACGTAGCCGTCGAAGGCGACCGTCGAGAAGCGGACCGCCTCGCCGGCCGGCAGCTCGGCCAGCGTGGCGACGGCGACCCACTCGCCCTCGCCCGAGATGAGGCCGGTACCGTCGTCCCAGATCGGGTCGCGCGGCACGGCGCCCGCGGGACGCAGGATGGTGGCGCCCACCGCCCCCGCGGCGATCCCCGCCGCCCCGATCACCGCCCCGGAGAGCAGCTGGCGTCGCGAGACGCGGACGCTGGAGATCCCGCCCAGGCCGGGTCGTACCGGCGGCGGGACCCGGACCGCGGCGATCCCCTCATCCGCCGCGCGCATGCGCATCCGCAGCTGGTCGACGAATGCCGGATCCGGTGCGCCGCCGTCGGGGTCGACCGCGGCCGACATCTCGGCCGCCAAACGCGCCATCTCGGCCTCGTCCCGGTCCGTCACGTCGTCGGGCGATGGGCGGCCGCCGGCCAGGAGCGACTCAAGGTAGCGGTCGAAGCGCTCGACCGCCTGGCGCTCCTCCTCGCCCGCGTCGTCCGCGTTGCGCAGCATGTCGTCGCGTTCGTCAGCCATCGCCGTCTCCCAGCAGCGCCGCCTTGCGCAGCGCACGGTACTGCAGGATCTTGGCATTGCCGTGGCTGATCCCCATCCGCTCCGCGGTCTCGGCCACGCTGAGGCGCTGCAGGAAGCGCAGCTCGAGCACGCGTGCGTATCGGTCCGGCAGGCTGTCCAGCAGCTGCCGCACGCGGGCAGCGGAGGCGCCGTCGTCCGAGCTGCCGCGCTCCCGCGCGCCGGAGGGCTCGGCCGGCTCCCAGCCGGGCGCAACCTGCTCGGTGCCGATCACCGGCAGCCGGTAGAAGGCACGCCAGTAGTCGGCGATCGCGTTCTGGCTGACGCGGTACAGCCAGCTGACGATCTGCCCGTGGTCCCGCGTGACGTCGAGCTGCTCGATCGCTCGCATGAACACCTGTGCCGTCAGATCCTCCGCATCCGGACGGTTGCCCACCCTGGCGTGGATGAACCGATAGATCGGTACGACCTGCTCGTCGTAGATCTCCTCGAAGCGGCCGCGCTGGTCGGCGGGACGGGCGTCGGGGTCGGCCATCGAATCAGGTACGCGGCCGGTTACGCGCCTCAGCCGTCGTGGCGCGGCCGCAGCGGGGCCAGGAGCGCGGCCACCTCCTCCAGGAAGCGGGCATCGGTCTCGTCGTAGGCCGATGCATCGGACCCGTCGATGTCGATCTCGCCGACCACCTGCCCCTCGGCGAAGATGGGGACCACGATCTCGCTGCGGGTGGTGGCGAAGCAGGCCAGGTAGCGGGGATCGGCGTTGACGTCGTCCACGATCTCGGTCTGGCCCGATGCCGCCGCCGCCCCGCAGATGCCCACGCCCATCGGGATGCGGGTGTGCTCCGTCGCCTCGGGACCGATCCAGGGGCCGAGCACCAGCTCGTTGGCGGCGGTGTCGACCCAGTAGATCCCCACCCAGTCGTAGTGGGCGAAGCGGTTGTGCAGCTCCTCCACGACCCGCTGGGCAGCGGACTCGGGGCCCGGCGCCTCGGCGATCAGGGTGCGCAACAGGTTCAGGGCGTCGCCGTGCTCCGCTGGATGCTCCTCGATGGCGACCGGGTGGCTCATGGCCGGTGGCAGCCTACTGCTGCGAGGCCCAGCGATCGGCCCAGCGGTCGATGCCGGTGATCGCGCGGCGCAGGTCCGAGCCCTTGTCGGTCAGGGAGTACTCGACCCAGGGCGGCGTCTCGGAGACCTTGTTGCGGTCGATCAGGCCCTCGTCCTCCAGCAGCTTGAGGCGCTGCGAGAGCGTCGCGGAGTTGGCGCCGCCCAGGGCGTCCTGCAGCTCGCAGAAGCGCTGCGTGCGCTGCCCCAGCTCGCGCACGATGCGCAGCACCCATTTCTGGCCGAGGATGTTCAGCGCCGCGGTGGCCGCGCACTCGGCCCGCTGGGCCGCCGCCCGTCGCTCGGCGCGCGAGCGTGGCGCGCCCGCCTGCGGGGAGCTCTGCGTGGTGTGGGGCCCGGCGTCCATCAGGCGCCGAACGGTAGCACCGCCCGGATGCCGCGGCAACCGAGGCGCGGAGCCTACTCGACGTGGACCACCATGTTCATGTTGGAGTGGAACAGGCAGGTGACGTTGATGTCGCCGGCCTCGTCGAACGTGACCTCGATCCACTCGCCGGCGGCCACCTGCTCGTCGAAGGCCGCGTCGGCATCGGCGTTGCCGTCGCTGCCTTCGGTGACGGTGTGCGGCGCGCTGTCCTCGTTGATGAAGCGCACGGTGTCGCCAGCCGACACGGTCAGCTCGGTGGGCTGGAACGCGAACCCCGACAGCATGACGTGCGTCGCCTCGCCGTCCTCCGAGGCCTCGGCGCTCTCCTCGGCGCTGGGCGCGGTGCTCTCGGCCATGCTTTCGGCGGCGCTCTCCGCTGCGGACGCGGAGGACTCCGCGGTGGCGCCGGTCTCCGACGTGCAGGCGGCGAGGGCAAGGGCCACCGCGGCCAGCAGCGCGGTCAGCATGGGCAAGGGTCTGGTGGCGGCGTGATCGGTCGAGCGCATCTGGCACCTCGTCAGCGACTGGGTTGGCGACTGAGTGGGCGGGACCCGCGCCGCCCCGTCCAGGCTGCTCGGGCCTTCGCCCGACATCCCATACGCGGCCGGTTTCGCCGGGTCGCGCATTTGACGCTCCACCGGGCAGGCCGCACACTCAGCGGCACCCACGCAGCAGCCCCGCGCGTCGAGCATGCCGCAGACCACCATCTACTCCGCTCCGCCGAGATCACCGCTCGTCCCGATTCCAGCCGTGGCCACCCGCGATGTGGCGCGACTGTTCGGGCGCAGCGCTGCGCTGGCCGGCGTCTCGCTGGAGGTGGAGCGCGGCCGGATGGTGGCCCTGCTGGGTCCGAACGGCGCCGGCAAGACCACCCTTCTGCGCATCCTGGCCACCTCGTTGCGGCCGACCTTCGGGACGGCGCACGTTGACGGCATCGACGTGGCGGAGCGCCCGGAGCTGGTGCGCCCGCGCGTGGCATACCTCTCGCACGCCACCGGCCTGTACGACGAGCTGACCGCCGCGGAGAACCTGCGCTTCGCCGCCACCATGCTGCGTCGCCCCAACCCGGCCGAGGCGGCCGCCAACGCCCTGGCCGAGGTGGGGCTCGCCAGCGACGCGGATCGGCGGGTGCGGGGCTTCTCGGCGGGCATGCGGCGGCGGCTGGCGCTGGGCCGGCTGCTGATTGCCACGCCCTCGCTGGTCCTGCTGGATGAGCCACACGCCGCGCTGGACGCCGACGGCATGGCGCTGGTCGACCGGCTGCTCGACGGCTGGCGGGCCGCGGGCACCACGGTCCTGGTGGCGAGCCACCAGCGGGATCGCGTCACAGCCATGGCCGATGGCTGGGCGCGGCTGGACGGCGGCCTGCTGCTCGAGGTGGGCGGCGCCGGCGTGAGCGTCCCGGCGGCAACATCGGCTCCGGCTGCCGAGCCGGCAACGCTCCTGGCGGCGGACCGATGAGCGGGATGCGCGCCGACCTGGGCATCGCCTGGGCCATCGCCCGCAAGGACGCGATCTCCGAGCTGCGCGGCCGGCAGGCGGCCGGCTCCACGCTCTTCTTCGCCGCGCTGGTGCTGCTGCTGTTCGGCTTCGCGCTGGGCCCGGACACGCGCCGCCTGGCCGAGGCGGCGCCGGGGCTGCTGTGGCTGGCAATCGTGTTCGGCGGCCTGCTGACCGTGGCGCGGCTGCACCAGATCGAGACGGACGACGGCGCGCTGGACGAGCTGGCCCGTTACCCGGTGGAGCGGCGGGCCATCTACCTGGGCAAGGCCATCGCCGGGCTGATGGCCATGCTGGTGCTCGGTGGGGTGCTGCTGCCGGTGGTCGCCATCCTGTACGGCATCGACCTGCTGGCGGCCGCACCGGCGCTGCTGATCACCCTGGTGCTGGGGGCCATCGGGTTCGCGGCGGTTGGCACCTTCTACGCCGGCGTCACGGTCCGCATGCGCGCCCGCGAGGTGATGCTGCCGCTGCTGATGCTGCCGGTCATCGCGCCGCTGCTGCTGGCCGCGGTCAAGGCCACGGCGGCGGCCCTGGCCGGCGACCCGCTGGACGAGCTGGCGGCCTGGCTGCAGCTGCTCACCGGCTTCGACCTGGTCATGCTGCTGGCCGGCGCCGCCGGCTACGGCTTCCTGCTGGAGGAGTGAGTTGAAGACCCGGATCCTGGGAGTCGTGGCGCTGGTGGCGGTGGCCGCCGCATCGGTCAATGCGCTGTTCATCGTGCCCGCCGACCTGAACCAGGGCGATGCGCAGCGGATCATGTACGTCCACGTGCCGTCGGCGTGGCTGGCGTACCTGAGCTTCGGCGTGACCGCGCTGGCGGGAGTCGGCTACCTGTGGAAGCGCGACCTGCGGCTGGACCATGTCGCCGTCTCGGGCGCCGAGATCGGGGTCATGTTCACCGCCTTCGCCATCTGGGGCGGGATGATGTGGGGACAGCCGGTGTGGGGCGTCTTCTGGCAGTGGGAGGACCCGCGGCTGACGACCACGGCCCTGTTGCTGGCGCTGTACGTCGGCTACCTGCTCTTCAGGCGCCTGACCGATGATCCCCACCGCCGCGCGGCCCGCGCCGCGGTGGTGGGACTGGTGGCCGCGGTCGACATCCCGATCGTGCACTTCAGCGTGGAGTGGTGGCGCGGCCTGCACCAGGGACCCACCATCGGGTCGCCGGAGCGGCTGCTGGACCCCGCCGCGCCGATGCAGTTCGTCACCGCCCTGCTGGCCATGGTCGGCTCGTTCACCATTGCGTGGGCATGGCTGATGATCCGCCGATACCAGCTGGCGCGCGCCGAGTGGCAGATCGAGGACCGCGCGCGGCGCGGCAGCGTGGCCGAGGCCCGACAGGCGGCGCTGGCCACCCGCCGCGCCGAGGAGGTGGCCCGATGAACGATGTCTGGTTCATCGTTGCCGGCTACGCCGTGATCCTGGGTGGCCTGGCGCTGTACGCCGCCACGCTGCTGCGGCGGCTGGGCGTTGCCCGCCGCGAGTCCGGCTCGCCGCCCGACCACGGCGAGGATCGCGAGTGACCCTGGCGCGCCCCGTCTCCGCACCGGTGCCGCCGCGCCGTCGCTGGGGGCTGCTGCTGGGCGTGGCGGTGGTCGTCGGCGTCATCGCCTGGCTCGCCTTCAGCGGCATCGGGAACGCCCTGGTCTACTACCAGACGCCCAGCGAGCTGCTGGCGCGCGGCGAGGAGGCCATCGGGCAGCAGGTGCGCCTGGGCGGGCTGGTGAAGGAGGGGAGCGTCAGCGGCCCCGCCACCGACCTGACCTTCGTCGTCACCGACGGCACCAGCGAGGTGACGGTGCACAGCACCTCCGCGCCGACCAGCTCGTTCCGCGAGGGCGTGGGGGCCGTGGTCGAGGGACGCCTGGCCGGCAGCGGCGTGTTCGAGGCCACGCGGGTGCTGGTCAAGCACGACGAGAACTACGTGGCGCCCACCGAGGGCGAGGTCCCCTCCCACATCCCCGACGGCGGATGATTCCCACCCTGGGCCACGCGGCGGTGGTCGTGGGCCTGGCCGCCACCCTGTTCGCCGCCGGGGCGTTCTTCGCCGGGGCGCGCCGGGCGGATCCGGCGCTGGTGATTGTGGCGCGGCGGGCCATGTACGCCGCCTTCGCCCTGGCCCTGCTGGCCAGCCTGGCGATGGTCATCAGCCTGTTGACCCACGACTTCAGCGTGCGTTACGTGGCGCGCAACAACGCCACCACCACCCCGCCCTTCTACTCGGTCATCTCCCTGTGGGCGGCGCTGGAGGGCTCGATCCTGTTCTGGACCTTGCTGGCCACCGGCTGGGCATCGCTGGCCCTGCATCGGTTCAGGGATCGGCTGCCGGCGCTGATGCCGTGGGTGGGCCTGACGCTGGCGCTGGGGGCGGCCTTCTTCTTCGCGGTGATGGTCTGGCCCGGCGACCCGTTCATCCGCACCGATCCGGTGGGGTCGGAGGGCAACGGGCCGAATGCCCTGCTGCAGAACCACCCGTTCATGGGCCTGCATCCGCCCCTGCTCTACCTGGGCTACACGGGGCTGGCCGTCCCGTTCGCGTTCGGCATGGCCGCGCTCGTCACGCGCAGGACCGATGAGGCCTGGCTCGGCATCGTCCGGCGCTGGACGCTGGTGCCCTGGATCTTCCTGACCGCCGGCATCGTGGCCGGCGCCTGGTGGAGCTACGAGGTGCTGGGCTGGGGCGGCTACTGGGCGTGGGACCCGGTCGAGAACGCCGCGCTGTTGCCGTGGCTGACGGCCACCGCCTTCATCCACTCGTCCATGGTCGCCGAGCGGCGCGGGACGCTGCGGGTCTGGGCCCACGCCCTGGTGATCGCCACCTTCGTGCTCACCCTGGTGGGCACGTTCCTGACCCGCTCGGGCGTGGTGGAGAGCGTGCACAGCTTCACCGCCTCGCCCATCGGGCCGTGGTTCGCGGGCGCCATCGTCGTGGCCCTGGTGGGTTCGCTGGCGCTGCTGGCCTGGCGGCTGCCGGAGCTGGGCGACACGCGGCCGCCCGGGCGGCCGGTGAGCCGCGAGGGGGCGTTCCTGTTCAACAACGTCCTGTTCCTGGGCATCACCTTCGCGGTCCTGTTTGGGACCCTCTACCCCATGATCCGCGAGGCGACCAGCGGCGAACGGGTCAGCCTCGGCGCCCCGTGGTTCAACCAGGTCAACGCGCCGATCTTCGTGGCGCTGCTGTTCCTGATGGGCGTCGGGCCGGCCCTGCCCTGGGGCGGGTCGTCGTGGCGCACGCTGCGTGACCGCTTTGTGTTGCCGCTGATCGCCGTGGCGGCGGTGGTGATCGGCGGCTGGCTGCTGGGGCTGCGTGAGGCAGCTCCCCTGTTGGCGCTGGGCATGGCCGCGTTCGTGGTGACGATCATGGGCGAGGAGGTCGTGCGCGGGGCGCGTGCCCGCGGCCGCTCCCGGGATGAGGCGGGGCCGCTCGCCGCGTGGCGCATGGCGACGCGGAACCGGCGGCGCTACGGCGGCTACACCGTGCACCTTGGCATCGCGGTCATGGCCGTGGCGGTGGCCGTCTCGTCCACCCTCGCCAGCGACGTCACCGCCACGGTACGGCCGGGCCAGACCGTGCGGCTGGGCGCCTACGAGGTCACGCATCGCCGGGTGATCACCGAGCGGCTGGCCTCCGACCCGCGGGTGGTGGAGATCCGCGCGGAGCTGGAGCTGTCCGGGCCGCAGTCCGGGGAGCTGGCGCCGGCCCTGCGCGACTACCCCAACTCGTCGAACCTGATCGCCACGCCGGCGGTGCGCACGGCGGTCGGCGAGGACCTGTATGTCACGCTCCTGGCCCATGACCCGGCCAGCGGCGAGGTCACGCTGCACGTCTTCGTCAACCCGCTGGTGGCCTGGATCTGGATCGGCGGCGCGGTGGTGGCTCTGGGCGCCGTCTTCGCCGCCTGGCCCGACCGGCGGCGTTCCCCGGTGGCGGCCACGGCATCGGTCCCTGCCGGTGCCGGACCCGCGCCGGCGCCTGCCGGGAGGCAGGAGCCATGAGCGGACGCACCCTGCGCTGGCTGCTGGTGCCGGTGATCGTGCTGCCGCTGGCCTGGCTGCTCGCCACCAGCCTTGGCCGATCGGTGCCGCGGGTCGGGGACCCCGCCCCGGCCTTCACGCTGCAGACCATCGACGGCGAGACGGTCAGCTCCGAGAGCCTCGCCGGACGGCCGTACCTGCTCAACTTCTGGGCCAGCTGGTGCATCCCGTCCTGCGTGGACGAGCACCCGGTCCTGATCGAGGCGCAGCAGCGCTACGGCGACCGGGTCACGATCCTGGGCGTGCTCTACCGCGACTCGCCGGAGGACGCTCGCGACTTCCTGGAGACCTACGGCGATGGCGGTTGGCGGCACCTCTCCGACCCGGGAGAGCGGCTGGCCGGGGCCTGGGGCGTGCTCGGCCCGCCGGAAACGTTCCTGGTCGACGCCCAGGGGCGGGTGGCCGCGCGACGGATCGGGCCGCTGACCGCCGGGGAGCTGGAGGGGTTCATGACGCCGGTGGCGGGCATGGACCGATGAGGAGGCCGCTCCTGCTGGCCGCCGCCCTCTCGATCGCCGCGGTGGCGGTGCTGGTGGTGCTGGCGCTGACCGCGCCCTCGCCCGAGTTGACCGCCGCGCAGCGGACCGAGCGACTGGCCGCCGGGCTGCGCTGCCCCGACTGCCAGGCGCTGTCGGTGGCCAAGTCGCGCACGCGCGCCGCCGACGCCATCCGCGCCGAGATCGCCGAGCAGGTCGCCGCCGGCCGCAGCGACGAGGAGATCCGGCGCCATTTCGTGGGCCGCTACGGCGAGTGGATCCTGTTGGCGCCCGACGATCCGGTGGCCTGGTGGCTTCCGGTCGGGGTGGTGCTGGCCGGGATCGCCGTCTTCGTCGCCTGGCTCGTCACCGGCAGCCGCCGTCTCTCCGTGACCGCCCCGCCCGGCCCGCGGCCGTCCGAGGCGGAGCGCCGCCGCATCGACGAGGAGCTGGAGGCGCTGGATGGCTGAGCTGCTGCTCCTGCTGCTGGTGCTGGCCGCGACCGGGCTGGCGGTCGCGTGGCCGCTGCTGGAGTCCCGGGATGCGCGAGGCGGGAGGGCGGCCAAGGCTGACGACGACGACGAACTGGCCGCGCGTCACCGCCTCGCGCTCGATGCGCTGCGCGACCTGGAGGCCGACCGCCGCGCCGGGTCGCTGGACGAGGAGAGCTACCGCGCCCAGCGCGCGGAGGTGGAGGCGCGCGCCGCCGAGACGCTGCCACCGGCCTCCGCCGTGACGGCGGGCCCGACGGAACGAGCGCCGGCCCCGGGCGGCGGCCGTCGCGTGGCGGCCATCCTGGGCGCGTCAGTGGCGGCCCTGGTGCTGATCGGCTTCGCCCTGCCGGAGCCGGTGGGCATCGCAGAGCGCACCGTCACCAACCAGGCGCTCGCGGACGCCATCGCCGCCGAGGAGGCGCGCCAGGCCGAGATCGCGCGGCTGCAGGCGCGGATCGCGGCCGACCCTACTGACGCGCGGGCTTTCTCCGACCTCGCCGACGCGTTCCTGGCCGGCCCGTCGGCCGACGACCGGGCGCGCGGCGCGGCGGCGCTGCTGGTGCTCATCAACCTGGAGCCAGAGAACGCATCGGCCTACCGGCGGCTGATCACCGCCTACATCGAGGCCGGGGCATGGACCGATGCGCGCTCGGCCCTCGACGCGTACGAGGAGATCGCCGCGGACGACGAACCGGACATCCCGTTCTTCCGGGGCCTGCTGGCGCTGCGCGCCGATGGCGACGAGGCCGAGGCTGTGCGCCAGTTCGACCGCTTCCTGGAGCTGGCGCCCCACGACCCGCGGGCGGCAATGGTCCTCAGCCTGCGCGAGCAGGCGGCCGGATCGGAATAGGCTCGGTCATCACCCGGCGCAGGGTGGCGTGCAGCGCCTCCAGCTCATCGGGCGGGATGCGGTCCAGGAAGTGCTCCGCGATGCCGCGCAGGTGCGTGGGCGAGGCGCGTCGCAGTCGCTCGTAGCCGGCCTGGGTGAGCTGCGCCCACGAGCCCCGGCGGTCGGTGTCGCAGCTGACGCGCTCCACCAGGCCATCCGCCTCCAGCCGATCAACCAGCCGCGTGGCCCCGGAACGCGACAGGACGACCACGTCGGCGAGCTCGCTCATCCGCAGGCGACGCTCGGGCGAGTAGGCCAGGATCAGCAGCACCTCGTACTCGGGCAGGCTCATGCCCTGCTCCGCCTCGAGCTCGCGCTCCAGCTGGCGCCGCACCTGCATGTGCGCGAACAGGAACGTGCGCCACGCGTCGAGGCGTGGGTCGTCGGGGCTGGGGACGCTCGGCTGCTGGGTCATCGGGCCCTATCCTGACAGGAAGTCATTGACAACGCAACGACCTTGGTGATATGGTTGCGTACGCAATCAAATATTGCGAAGCCGACCAACGAACCCAAGGAGTACGACCAATGACCTGGAAGCTCGACCCAGCCCACTCGTCGGTGACCGTATCGGCCCGACACATGATGATCACCACCGTGCGCGGCACGCTCAAGGTCGCCGAGGCCAGCATCGACTTCGACGCGGAGCACCCGCAGCGCTCGAGCGTCGAGGCGCGCATCGACGCCGCGTCGATCGACACCGGGGTGGAGCAGCGCGACGCGCACCTGCGCTCGCCCGA
>DASUSP010000206.1:0-2041 GCA_036375035.1 Candidatus Limnocylindria bacterium | reverse complement strand
TGAGCCGATGAGTGGCGAGGCGATCCTGCGATCCATCCTCGAGGAATCCGACCGCGAGGTCGAGGCCATCAAGGCCGATGCGCGGGCGCGAGCCGACGAGATGCTGGCGCAGGCGCGGGCAGCTGCCGATGCCCGCGTGCGGGACGCCGTGCTGGCCGCGGAACCGATGCTGCGGGCCGATGCCGCTCGTCGCGTGAACGCCGCTCGCCTGCGGCTGCTGCATGCCCGCGCCGAGCGGCGCGCGCGAGAGGTGGCGCTCGCCTTCGACGAGGCGGCGCGCCGACTCGGCGAGATGGCACGCGACGACCCGACGCGCTGGCGCGCGGCCCTCGAGCGGCTGTCGCTGGCGGCCTGCCGCCAGGCGGGCGAGGGTGCGCGGCTCGAGGGTCCAGGGGGTTCCGGGGAGCGGCTGCGGGCCGTCTCCCCCGACGGACGGCTGCACGTCGACGCCTCGGTGGCCGCGCGCGTGGAGCGCGCACGGCGGCTGCTCGTCGATGAGGTGGCCGAGATCCTGGCCGCGGACGACGGTGAGGGGGGCGGCGCCGGATGAACGACTACGGCAACGCCCGGATCGCGGCGCGGCGCAGCCTGCTGCTGGACGCAAGCGCCCTGGAACAGCTCGCCCAGAGCGGATCGGCCGCCGGCCTGGTCTCCGCCCTGGAGCGTCGGCCGGGATGGGTGGCCGCCCTGCGGGCCGCGCGCCAGGTGGCTCGCGAGCCGGCCGCCACCGTCGAGCTGGCGATCGAGAGGTTCCGCTCGGCGCAGCTGGCGGAGCTGCCGACGTGGTACGACGGCGCGGCCGCGCGCCTGGTCGAGGCGCTGGTGATGGACCTGGACCGCGAGCGCGTGGTGGCCATCATGCGGCGGCGACGTGCCGGGCAGGACGCGGAAGCGATCAACCCAACCATCACGCGGGGAGCGCTGCTGGATGGCGAGGCGCTGGTCGAGCTGGCGCGGCTGCCCAACCTGGCCGCGATGATCGCCGACCTCGGCGCGCGCGGGATCCTGCTTCACGACGACGCTCGCGAGCTGGCGCGGACGGCCGCCAGCCTCGCGCCGGCGCAGCTGGAGTCCGCGCTCGGCGACGCGTGGGCGAAGGCGCGCGAGGAGCGCGCCGCCGGCCGCGGCCCGGATGCCAGCATGGTGCGCCGCGTGCTGGAGGAAGAGGCCGCCGAGCGCGAGACCGTAGGGCTGGAACTCGGCACCGGCGGGGCGGGCGTCGCCGCCCTGGTCGAGCGCAGCGCCCGGCTGGCGCGCCTCGACCGCCTGGCGCACCTGGCCCGTCGCGATCCCACCGGCATCGGGCCGGTGGTGGCGTACGTCGCGGCCGTGGAGGCCCAGTCGATCCGACTGCGGACCGTGCTGGCGCGGGTGGCCGGCGGCTGGTCGGCAGAGATCGCGCGCGGCTACCTGTCCGGGATCGGGAGCTGAGCCGATGGCGCACCTCGCCGCTGTCTCGAACGCGACGCTGGCTGACGGGTTCCGGCTGGCCGGCATCCGGACGCTGGTGGCGGAGCCGGGCGACGGGGCCCGCGCCGTGCTGCGCACGCTGCTGCGCGACGAGGAGCTTGGCCTGCTGCTGGTGACCGACGACCTGTGGCGCTCGCTGGATGCCCGGACGCGGAGCTCGCTGGAGCACCTGCCACGTCCGCTGACGCTTGCCGTCCCCGCCGGGGAGATCACCGAGGCCGGTGTCCGTCGGGAGCTGCTGGGCGAGATGCTGGAGCGCGCCATCGGCTACCGCATCGAGCTGGGGCGGGTGGAGCGATGACCGGGCGCATCGTCAACGCGGCCGGGCCGGTCATCCGGGCGGTCGACCTGGGCGACGTGGCAGCCGGCGAGATCCTGCGCGTGGGATCCCTCCGACTGCTTGGCGAGGTCCTGTCGGTGGACGGCGAGGTCGCGACGGTGCAGGTCTACGAGGAGACCACCGGCCTGCGCGTGGGCGACGCGGTGGAGGCCACCGGACGCCCGATGCTGGCCCAGCTGGGCCCGGGGCTGCTTGGCAACACGTACGACGGTCTGCAGCGTCCGCTGGGCG
>DASUSP010000205.1:0-6498 GCA_036375035.1 Candidatus Limnocylindria bacterium | reverse complement strand
ATGTAGTCCTCGGTCAGCCGGTGCTGCGGCGAGGTGAAGAGGCGGTCGGTGGGCGCCATCTCGACGAGGTAGCCGGCGCGGTCGTCGCCCATCGACAGGAAGGCGGTGTAGTCGCTGGCGCGCGCCGCCTGCTGCATGTTGTGGGTCACGATCAGGATCGTGTAGTTCTCCTTTAGCTCGTGCATCAGCTCCTCGATGCGCAGCGTGGCGATCGGGTCCAGGGCGCTGGCCGGCTCGTCCATCAGGATCACGTCCGGCTCCACCGCGATCGCGCGCGCGATGCACAGGCGCTGCTGCTGCCCGCCCGACAGGGTGGTGCCGGGTGCCCGCAGCTTGTCCTTCACCTCGTCCCACAGCGCGGCGCGGGTGAGGGAGCGCTCCACAAGCTCGTCCATGCTGCCGCGGAACCCCGCCACACGCGGTCCGAAGGCCACGTTGTCGTAGATCGACTTGGGGAAGGGATTCGGCTTCTGGAACACCATCCCGATCCGGCGCCGGACCTCGACCGGATCCACGCCATCGGCGTAGAGGTCGACGCCGTGGTAGAGGATCCGTCCCTCCATGCGGGAGCTCTCGATCAGGTCGTTCATGCGGTTGAAGCCGCGCAGCAGGGTGCTCTTGCCGGATCCGGATGGACCGATGAGGGCCGTGATCTTGTTGCGCGGCACCTCCAGGCTGACGTCGCGCACCGCGCGGAAGGCGCCGTAGTAGCACGACACGTCCTCCAGCCGGAAGACGACTTCGTCCTCGGCGAAGGTCATGGGCGCGCCGTCCGTCGTCGCGCCCGGCGCGATCTGCTCCGACTCGTCGAGATGGTGCGCGCTGGTCACGAGCCGTATTGTCGGGCCTTCGTCGCGAGCGTGCTGGCCCGATGCCGGGGCCTCCGGCCCCGCCTGCAGCGTCAAATCGTCACCACCTTCGCTCAAACCGGTTCCGCAGGTAGATGGCCAGGGCGTTCACCACCAGCAGCACCGCGATCAGGACCACGATCGCCGCGTACACGTTCCCCTCGAAGGAGGCCGGCTTGCGGGCCCAGTCGTAGACCGTGGTCGGCAGCGCCGTGTAGCGCCCCTGGAGCTGCTCCAGGACCGAGTCGTAGCGGACGTTGAAGCCGCCGATCACGGCGCCCACCAGGATCAGTGGCGCCGTCTCGCCGAAGGCCCGGGCCATGGACAGGATGGTGCCGGTGAAGATGCCCGGCGCCGCGTACGGCAGGACGTGGCTGCGGACCACCTCCCAGCGCGTGGCGCCGACGCCGAAGGCGGCTTCACGGATCGAGCCCGGCACGGCGCGCAGCGCCTCGCCGCTGGTGATGATCACGATCGGCAGCACCAGAATGGCCATGGTCAGCCCGCCGGCGAGGAGGCTGCGCCCGGATGCCGGCCCGGGACCCACCACGTCGCCGAGGGCCACCACGAAGACGGCCAGCCCCAGCAGGCCGTAGACGATGGACGGCACGCCGGCGAGGTTGCGCACCACGGTGTTGACGAAGCGGGTGAAGGCGGTGTCGGCGGCGTATTCCTCGAGGTAGACCGCGGCCCCGATGCCCAGCGGGAAGCTGAGCAGCGCCACGAACGCCATCAGCATCAGGGAGCCCTGGATTGCCTGGCCGACGCCGGCGCGGTCGGGCTGCGAGGCGAGCGGGCTGGTCAGGAACTCCGTGCCGCGTTCCAGCAGCACGGGCGTGCCGTTGACGAACACGACCGCCAGCAACCAGGCAAGGATCCCCAGGGTCAGGACCAGGAGCAGAACGAGGACGGCCTGGAACGCGACGCTGCGCCAGTCGGTGCGGCCGGCGCCCTCCAGCGAGCGGCGCACCGCCTCGGCGGCGGTTACGGCCTGGCTGCGGGGTGTGGCGGCCATCAGTAGCGCACCCGGAAGCGCCGCACGAAGCGATCGGCGATGAGGTTCAGCGTCAGCGTGAAGGCGAAGAGCAGCAGCCCCACGAAGAACAGGCTGGGGAATGCCAGCGAGGCGCCGCGCACCTGGTCCGACCCGGTGGCCAGGGCGGTCATGGCGGCGGTCATGGTCTGCCCCGGGGCGCACGGATTGACGCTGAACAGGGAGCCGCCCGTGGCGCCGGCGGCGATGGAGACGACCATGGTCTCGCCGATCCCGCGCGACAGGCCCAGGATCAGCGCCGCCACGATGCCGCTGATGGCCGCGGGGAAGACGACGCGCAGGCTGGTGGTCCGCTTCCGCGCCCCCAGGCCGTAGGAGGCCTCACGCAGCGAGCGCGGCACGGCGTACATTGCGTCCTCGGCCACCGAGGCCACCAGCGGAGTGATCAGGATCCCCACCCCGATCCCCGCCGCCGCCATGTTGAACTGCTCGGTGGCGCCCGGGCAGATGGGGTCGACCACGGTGGGGCTGATGACCTGCAGGGCGAAGTACCCCAGCACCACGCTGGGGATGCCGGCCAGCACCTCCAGCACCGGCTTGATGGTCCGCCGCGCTCGCGGCGAGGCGTACTCGGACAGGTAGATGGCCGCTCCCAGGCCCAGCGGCGTCGCGACCAGCATGCCGATGCCCGCCACCAGGAGCGTCCCGGACACGATGGTCGGAATGCCGAACAGGTCCCGCCGCGGGAACCAGCCGCGCTCGACCAGGAGGGCAAGGTCGACGCTGCTGACGAAGTTCCACGCCTCGCCCACCAGGGACAGGATGATCAGCAGGCTGATGACGATGGAGAGCGACGCGGCCGCCATGAACGCGAGGCGGACGGCCGTCTCGCGCCGCCGGCGCGCTGCGCTGCCGCGCAGGTCGGCCACGCTGAGCCGCGTCGGGGGGCCCGGGATTGCCGTCATCGGTCAGTGCACACCATAGCGCCGGGCAGCAGGACGGGCCGGGCGATCAAGCCCGACCGCCCGGCCCCCAGGGGAGTGCGGCTCAGCGCGCTTCCCACGCGTCACGCGTGGCCTGTCCCTGCTCCTCGGTGAGCGCCACGTAGCCGACCTCGCCGGCCAGCGCCAGCCCTTCGGCCGACACGTAGTAGTCCACGAAGGAGGCCAGCGCGGCGTTCTGCTCGACGCTCGCCAGGTTGGGATAGATGAAGAGCGGCCGGGCGATGGGGTACGACTCGTCGGCCACCGTCTCGTCGCTGGGTGCCACGCAGCCGTCGCCGCCGTCGATCTCGAGCAGCTTGACGCCCGGCGCCTCGGCGGCGAAGGCCAGGCCCACCCAGCCGAGAGAGCTGGGGCTGCCGGCGATGCCCTCGATGATGACGTTGTCGTTGGCCGACGCGGTGTAGTCGGGACGCGTCGTGTCATCGGTCCCGCGCGCCTCGGCGATGTCGGCAATCACGATCTCCACGAAGCTGTCGAACGTGCCGGACTCTTCACCCGGAGCCGTGGGATCGAGCGCGGCGTCGGGGTACGGGGCATGGCTGGCCCCGAACTCGTCACCGAGCTCGCCCTCCAGCTCTGCGGCCAGGTCGTTCGCGTCGCTCCAGGAGTCGAAGCCCTCCGACTCGGGCCCCAGCAGGGCGTAGAGGTCCAGGAAGCTGAGGCAGTCGACGTCCGTGTTGTCGGTCGAGGTCACGACCGACAGGCCGTCGTAGGCGACCAGAAGCTCGACGTACTCCACGCCCCTGTCGGCGCACGCTGCCGCCTCCTCGTCCTTGATGGCGCGCGACGCGTCGCTGATGTCGGTCTCGTCGTTGCAGAAGAGGGCGAAGCCGTCGCCGGTGCCGGGGCCCTCAACGGTGTACTGGAAGTCGGCGTTTTCCTCGGCGTAGGCTTCTGCCACGCGGTTGGTGATCGGCTCCACGGTCGACGAACCGGAGACGAAGATCTCGCCGCCGCCTGCGTTGCCGCCGTTGCCGTTGCTGGCCTCGTTCCCTCCGCCGCAGGCGGCCAGGACCAGTGCCAGGGCGGCGGTCAGCGGTAGCGCCGGTCGCAGCCATGCTCGTTTGAAGCTCAATGCAATCCTCCTGTTGGATGCCGCGGCGCGCAGCGCCGAGAAGTGGGCATCGTTCGAGGAGAGCATCGGGCTCTGCCCTCAAGGCAGGCTCAGGCGAAGGTCTCGGAAGTGTTAAATGCGGCGCCTAGGCCAGGATCGGGCTCAGGATCACGTACGAGAGGGCGGCGGTGAGGCCGGCCGCGGGCAGGGTCAGGACCCAGGCGATCCCGATGTTGCGCGCCACGCCCCAGCGCACCGCGTTGAACCTGTCGGCCGAGCCGGTGCCCATGATCGCGCTGGAGATGACGTGGGTGGTGCTCACCGGCATGCCAAAGTGCGACGCGCCGAAGATGATGCTGGCCGCCGTCGTCTCGGCGGCGAACCCGTGGACCGGGTCCAGCTTCACGACCTTGGTGCCCATGGTCTTGATGATCCGCCAGCCGCCGGCCGCGGTGCCCAGCGAGATGGCAGAGGCGGCGACCAGGATCACCCACAGCGGCGGCTCGAAGGTGGTCTGAATCCCGGCCGTGACCAGGGCCAGGGTCATGATGCCCATCGTCTTCTGCGCGTCGTTGCTGCCGTGGCTGAAGGCCATGTAGGCCGCCGACAGCACCTGGAAGCGCCGGAACAGGTCGTTCATCAGGTGCGGATTGACCCGACGGAAGACGTTGAAGATGACGACCATCAGGAACAGCCCGATCAGGAACCCGGCGATCGGCGACCCGAACAGCGGCAGCAGCACCTTGCCGGTGATGCCGTCCATCTGCCACGCCCCGAAGCCCGCAGCCGCGGCCACCGCGCCCAGCAGCCCACCGATCAGGGCATGGCTGCTCGACGACGGGATGCCGAGTCGCCAGGTGAGCAGGTTCCAGGCGATGGCGCCGATCAGCGCGGCGGCCACCACCACCTGGCTCTCGACCTTGGTATCGACCAGGCCCGAACCGACGGTCTTGGCCACCTCGGTCCCGCTCAGAGCCCCCACGAAATTGGCGGTGGCGCTCATCAGGATGGCCCAGTGCGGCTTCAGGGCCCGCGTGCTGACGCTGGTGGCGATGGCGTTGGCGGTGTCGTGGAAGCCGTTGATGTAGTCGAACGCGACCGCCAGGGCCAGGACGAAGATCAGGATCGGGGTGAAGCCTTCAGGCATGCTTGACGACGATGCGTTCGATGACGTTGGCGACGTCCTCGCAGGCGTCGATGGCGTCTTCCAGCAGCCCGTAGATGTCCTTCCACTTGATGATCTCGACCGGGTCGGTGCCGTTGCGGAACAGCTCGGCCACGGCCTGGCGGGCCACCCGGTCCCCCTCGTTCTCCAGCCGATGAACCTCGATCCAGTAGCGGTCGAGGCCCTTGAAGCCGCGCAGGTGCGTCAGAGCCTCGCGGATCTGCTGGCACTGCAGTGCGACGATCTCGGCCTGCCGCGCGACCGTCTCCCCGGGTGACTCGACGTTGTAGAGGATGCAGGTGTCCGCAACCTCCTCGATGAGGTCCAGGACGTCGTCCAGGCGGCTGATCAGCGCGTGAATGTCCTCCCGATCGAAGGGCGTGACGAAGGTGTGCTCCAGCTTGTGGCCGATCTCGTGAGTCATCCGGTCGCCCTCGTGCTCGGCGTTGCGCAGCTGCAGCGCGAGCCGCTCACGCTCGTCGAAGTTGCGGAAGAACTCCTCCAGCAGATGGGCGGCGGCGAGGACGTTGGCGGCGTCCGCCACGAACATGTCGAAGAACTTCTCTTCGCGCGGGATGAAGGGCAGGCGCATCGAAGCCTCGTACCGATCGGATGGTGCGCGCGCGGCCCACATTCTCGCGCGTCGGGTGCAGCGTACGCCGCACGAAAACACCTTGCATGGCGAATCGCGCCGCACGCGCGTTTGACCGATGCGGCAGACTCGTCACGATTACGCGACCACCCACGTCGGAGGACCTTCCGTGTTCAACTTCGAGCAGATGGCGCTGCTGCACCGGCACGAGGGCGAGTGGCGCGAGCTGCGGGAGGAGCGGCATCCCTCGCCGGATGACGACGACCTCGAGCGGCGGCTGCTGCGCGGCGAGAAGCTGTTCAAGTGCACCGAGTGCGAGCTGGAGGTCCTCGCGGTTCCGCGGGGGTCCCGGTGAGCTGAGGCCGGCCGAGGGCCGCCCCGGGCCCGCGCGCGACAGGCGCGCGGTGGCAGACCTGGCGCGCACGGCACTCGCCGCGCTGCTCGTGCTCGTCCTGCTGGCGGCCTGCGCCCCGGCCGCCCGACCCGGCTCGCTGCAGCCGACCCTGGCCATGCAGGATCACGAGGGGTTCGCGGTCGCGGTGCAGAACGGGATCCCGGTGCCGACCTTCGACCGGCAGCCTCGCCGGCAGATCGACCTTGGAGGTCCGTGGCGGGTGCAGCGCGCCCAGATGTCGGCCGACCTGTCGCTCACCGAGCGTTCCGCGTCGCTGGAAGCCATCCTGCGCGAGGCCGACGACCGCCAGGCAACCGACTACGACGACTCGCACTGGGCGCAGCTGGACGTGCCAGGCGCGCTCAACCTGCCGCCGAACGGCGACGAGATCGGCGGATGGTATCGGCGCAGCTTCTACGTGTCACAGACCTGGGAGGGGCTGGCCGC
>DASUSP010000204.1:0-4976 GCA_036375035.1 Candidatus Limnocylindria bacterium | reverse complement strand
GTCGAGGCGCCGTGCTGGACGCAGCCGGCCAGCCCGAACTCCTCACGCGCCACGGTCGAGAGGCGTCGCATGGTGTCGAAATCGATCTTGACGCTGGCGATGGTGCCGTCCGGCATCGGCACGCCGCCGTGGCTGGTGCCGGTCTGGATGCTCACCTTGCTGATGCCCGTCATCCCCGAGTCACCCAGGCGCTGGTAGTAGCCGGACAGGTAGGCGCGCAGCTCCTCCTCGGTGGAGTTGGCCTTGCCCACTTCCCCGATCTCCCCGCCGATGCTCACCGTCACGCCGTCGGGCTCGAGGTCGCGGATGAGGCGCGTCAGCTCGGCGGTGTTGTCGGCGTTTACCGCCTGCTCGGCCTCGACCGTCGGCTGCGACAGGTCCACCAGCGTGCTGGAGTCGATGTCGATGTTCAGGAAGCCGGCCTCGATCGCCTCGCGGGTCAGCTCGCGCAGGCCCGCCATCTCGGCGGAGGCATCGGCCTTCCACTTGGTGGCGTTGAACTGGAAGTGGTCGCCCTGCAGGAAGACCGGCCCGGGCCAGCCCTCGCGGATGGCCGCGGCCAGGATCACGGCGGTGTACTCGGCCGGTCGCTGGTCGGTGTAGGCCATCTCCGACTTGGCGATCTCGAAGATCACCGCGCCAGCGTCGCGCTCGATGGCCGCCGCGAATGCCTGCCGCGCGGTCAGGTAGGCCGATGCCCGCACGTTGATGGCCGGGACGGTGAAACTGGTGGCGTCGAACTCGCCGCGGCCGCGGGCCATGTACAGCTCGTGGATGGAAGCCGATCCGCAGCCGAGAGCCTGGGAGGCGCTCCAGATCAGCCAGCGCGCCGCGTCTTGCTGCGATTCGTCGGGGTTGAAGACGGCCTCGCGGACGAGGTCGTCGATGAGCTCGTTTCGGAGCCGAGCGGGGTCGTCCACCTCGAGGTGATCGCCGGCGACGCGGGCGATCCCGTCCAGGCGCGCGACCAGCGCATCGGCCGATGTGGTGGTCATGCGTCCATGCTAGCGGAGGGCCGACGCGAGGGTGAACGCGAGCAGTGGCGCGGCCAGCAGGCCCAATGTCGCGGCCAGCAGGTACCAGTCGCGCGAGGCGCGATCGTCGGCCACGCCACGCCGCCGCAGGCCGCTGGTCCAGGCCAGCACCGCGGTCAGCCCCGTGACGTAGAGCGCGGCCGACAGGAGCACCACGCCGACCGCGAACGGCCGCAGCTCGTCGCACGAGCCGAAGGCCAGGGGACCGCCCGGCGGACATGGCCCTCCCAGCTCGGCGGCGACCAGGCCGCCCGCGGCCAGCAGGACAAGCCCGCACCAGGCGATGTGGAAGACGAGCTGGCGGCCGATGCTCGTGCCGAGGGCTAGCGGCCGGTCGAGAGCGCCATGTTGCCGGAGGCCGCCTCGGCCGCCTCCGCCGCCTCGCGACGCGTGATGCGGCGGAACTCGAACCACAGGTAGACCGCCGACATGGCCCCCAGCCCGGCGGACACCGCCCCGAGTGCGAGCGCCTGGAAGGTGAAGACCGGCGGGATCAGCGAGCCGCCGCCCAGGTTGAAGACCATGAACGGGATCAGCACCAGCACCGTCAGCAGGTACTGCAGGAAGACCAGCCAGCGGATCAGCGACCAGAAGAAGCCCTGCCGGCCTCGTGCCGCCTGCGCCCAGACCGCCATCACGATCAGCGCGGTGAAGTTGCCGCCGCCCACCAGGTTGGCGGCCAGGAAGCCGACGTCCTTGCTGAAGTCGAAGATGTAGAGCGTGACCGCGTAGTACACGTAGTTCGGGATGTAGAACATCAGGAAGTACATGAACAGGAACAGCGGCAGCGCCTTGAGGACCGCCACCAGCCACGTCTCGTAGCCGTACAGCAACCAGCTGGTGAACTCGTCGACGCCGCGGGCGGCGCGCACCACGGCGCCGCGACGGGGTGGGGGCAGGTATGCGCTCATCGGCCTAGCCTCCCGTCTGGTCCAGCAGGAAGGTGATCAGGGCCTGCAGCGCGTCGTTCGGCAACGCGCTCTCCGGGTGCGCCGGCATGCCGGTCCCCTGCCCGTCGTTGTAGTTCGTGGCGGAGTCGCGGATCCACTTCTCCAGCATCATCCGCGGGTCCTCCTCGTAGTCGGCGATCAGCTGCTCCTCCTGGCTGATCGGCGTGGGCATGTCCGCGTTGGTGACCGGCTCGTTGCCGATGTTCTGCAGGCTCGGGAAGTCGCCAACGCCCGCGAGGTCCGCCCCGTGGCAGCCAGCGCAGCCGGCGGTCTGGTACACCTCGGCGCCGGCCTCGACGGTGTTGGGCACCTCCTCGACCGGCTGCTCGCCGGCCTCGGTGGCCCAGCCCTCGACCAGCGCCGTCAGCGCATCGATCTGCTCGATGGTCAGCGGGCCGCCGACCTCGGTCGACCAGGCCGGCATCAGCGAGTTGACGTTCCCCGACACCACCACGCCGCCGTAGCGGATCACCAGGTTCACGTAGCTCGGGTTGGAGCGCAGCTTCTCGTACAGCGAGCGGGAGTGCAGGTTCGGCGCCTGCGCGCCGGTGGTGCCGACCTGGCCACCGGTGCCGTCGGGCCCGTGGCACTGCGCGCAGTTGGCCGTGGCCGGGTGCTCGTCGGTGGGCGGGCCGAAGACGATGGTGCCGTACTCCACCAGCTCGGTCTGCAGCTCCTCGTAGCGCGTGTCGCGGCGCTCGGTATCGGTGATCCAGTAGAAGGCGGTGAAGATGGCGAGCGCGCTCACCAGGATCACGCCCAGCGTCTTGGCGGTCATCGGTCAGGCCGAGCAGTGCGGCATGTCGCCGGTCCCGCGGGTGTCGAACGTCTCGGTGCCTACCGGCGGCCCGTCCTCCAGCTCGCCCGAGTTGATCTTGTAGATGCCGTCCTCGACCAGCATGGTGAAGCGATCCATCCCGCGCGGCGCGGGCCCGTCGCGCTTCTCGCCCAGGACGGTGTACTTGCTGCCATGGCAGAGGCACTCGAACCACTGGCTCTGGTCGCACAGCTGCGGGACCTGGCAGCCAAGGTGCGGGCACTTACGGTAGAGCGCCAGCACCGAGCGGTCGGTGGCCGGGATGTCGATGCTCACGTCGGTGCCGGGGTCGGGCACCGGGTTGGACACCGTCCCGTTGCCCTCGACACGAGCCTTGGCGGCCGGGACGTTCACCAGGAAGATCTTGGACTGGAAGATGTACGGAAGGCCCTCCGTCCACTCGGGCAGGTTGGTGGCGATGTCCTCGGCGCTGCCGACCTCCAGGATTCCACCCAGCCCCTCGCGGATGTTGGGCCACAGGAAGGCAAGCGTCCCGGCCACGAACTCGATCGACAGGATGCCGACTCCCACGCCCAGCATGCGGCGCATGAAGCTGCGCCGGGTGATCTCGCCCGCGCGCGGACCGTGGACCTCGCCGTAGTGCTGGATGCTCATAGCGTGAAGAAGAGCCCCTCCCAGGGCCAGACCCAGTTCCATCCGGGGCCACGGAAGAACGAGCCGATGAAGGTCACCAGCAGCCCGCCGATCATGAGGCACAGGAAGAAGACCCAGACCAGCTTGCGGTCACGCGCCGCCTTGTACGGCGAGCGGTCGATGTACGCGATGGCCATCAGGCCGATGAAGTACAGCGGCGGGAAGAGGATGCCCACGACCGTGGCGTTGAAGTAGGAAAGCATCTCCTGCAGTCCCAGGAAGTACCACGGCGCCTTGGCCACGTGCGGCGTGTTGCCGGCGTTGGCCATCTCCTCCAACGGCGCCTGGATGAAGAAGGCAGTGATCACCAGCAGCGCGCTGATCAGCATCGCCATCAGGAACTCGGCGCGCAGCAGATGCGGCCAGGTCAGCACCGTCTCGTCCGGTCGCTTGTCGACCCGGACCATCGACTCCTGCTTGACGTACGCCAGCAGCCGGAAGCGCTCGGTGCCCGGCACGCCGGGTGGGCCAGGCAGCTTCGGGCCGGCGCCGCGCTCGATGGTCGGGACCTGCGGCGCCTGGGTCGGCGCGTTCTTGTCGGCGGTCGCGTTCGGTCGCTTCTCGATCGTCATCGGTTCATCGGTCCCCTATACCGGCCCGGAGATGCCGCCGTCCTTCCGGATCCTCCAGAAGTGGACGACCATCAGCAACGCCGCGATCAGCGGGAAGGCGATCACGTGGAAGACGTAGAAGCGGATCAGCGTCTCCTGGCCGACCTCGATGCCACCCAGCAGGACGAAGCCGGACTCGGAGGCCGCCAGCGGCGCGTAGGTCGCCATCTGGGTGCCGACCGTGACGGCCCAGAAGGCGATCTGGTCCCACGGCAGCAGGTAGCCGGTGAAGCTGAGCCACAGGGTGGAGAAGAGGAGCAGCACGCCGATCGCCCAGTTGAACTCGCGCGGCGGCTTGTAGGCGCCGTGGTAGAAGACGCGGATCATGTGCAGGAAGACGGTGAGCACCATCAGGTGCGCCGCCCAGCGGTGCATGTTCCGGATAAGGTCGCCGAACGCCACCGAGTTGGAGATGGTCTGGATGTCCTGGAAGGCGCGGCTGACAGACGGGACGTAGAAGAACATCAGGTACACGCCGGTCACCGTCAGCGCCAGGAACAGGAAGAAGCTGATCCCGCCCAGGCAGAAGGTGTAGGTGTAGCGCACCGCGTGCTTCTTGACCCGCACCGGGTGCAGGTGCAGGAAGACGTTGTTCATCACCGCCAGCGCGCGGGTGCGGCTGGTGGTCGGGTACGGCTGCCGGAACAGGCTCCGCCACAGGGCGGACTCCTTGACGGCGCGGACCAGGAAGCTCATCGCTCCACCACCGGGCCGGCCTGCTGACCGATCTGCCCCAGAACGTTGTCCTTGTAGCTTTCCAAGAGCACCTTCCCGTCAGGCGTGAACCGCTCGAGCTCGAGGCGGTCCATGGTGATGCAGTTGGTCGGGCACCGCTCGACGCAGAGGTTGCACCGGATGCAGCGCTCCTCGTCGATGATCATTGCTATCCCGCGCGGCCACGACTGGAAGA
>DASUSP010000203.1:0-3781 GCA_036375035.1 Candidatus Limnocylindria bacterium | reverse complement strand
CGACGACAAGATCCGCGAGTTCATCCTGGCCCGCCAGATGACGGCCGCCTACCCCGGGCGGCAGGGCAAGGAGCGCATCCTCGAGACCTACCTCAACCTGATCTTCTACGGCAACGGCTCGTACGGCATCAAGGCCGCCGCGGCGAACTACTTCGGCATCGCCGACCTGTCCCAGCTGACCCTGGCCCAGTCGGCGTTCCTGGCCGGCCTCCCCCAGCTGCCGTCGGCCTACGACCCGTACTTCAACGACCAGGGTCCCGAACGCGCCATCTCTCGCCGCAACGTGGTCCTGGACGCGATGCTGCGCGACGGGTACATCACACGGGCCGAGTACCGCCAGGCTCGCAACACGACCTGGCAGGAGATGGGCCCCAGCCGCATCACCTCGGTCCTGCGCGAGCCCCACTTCAGCTTCCGCGTCCGCCGCGAGGCGGTGCGGATCCTGGAGTCGATGGCGGTGCCCAACGCCGAGCAGGCGGTGCGCACCGGCGGCTACCGGATCACCACCACGCTCGACTACGGGCTGCAGCAGGCGGCCAAGGAGCAGGTGGTGTACTGGGTAACGCACCCCGACCTGGCCGACAAGAATGTGAACAACGGGGCGTTGGTGGCCATCGACTCGGCGACCGGCGAGATCGTGGCCTACGTCGGCAGCGTGGACTACTACAACCGCGAGGACCCGCGGGTGCAGGGCCAGTTCGACGTCGCCGGCCAGAGCGTGCGCCAGCCGGGATCGGCCTTCAAGCCGATCACCTACTCGTCGGCCTTCGTGGCCCGCGAGGCGACCCCCGCCACCTTCTTCGTGGACGCGGTGACCCAGTTCGGCCCGAACCGAGAGACCAGCTACATGCCCACCAACGCCGACATCTACGATCACGGCCCGCTGCTGGCGCTGGACGCGCTTCGCTACTCGCTGAATGTCCCGTCGGTGATGATGCAGCACCTGGTCGGTCCGCAGGCAACCGCCGAGTTCGCGGAGCGGATGGGGATCGCCAGCGCCGAGTACATCATGGACCTGGATCCAGGCCTGACCCTGACCCTGGGGTCGGTGCCGGTGAACCTGACCAACCTGACCGGGGCGTACGGAGTCTTCGCCACCAGGGGCGTCCTGAACCCGCCGACGACGATCATCGAGATGCGAGACCGCAACAACCGGGTCATCTACACCCGGGAGGACGACGGGCCGGAGCAGTCGCGCCCGATGACGGCCGCCGAGGCGTACCTGACTCACTGGATCCTGCAGGGCAACACCGACCCGCGCCAGAACGTGATCTGGGGCCCCCCCTCGCAGCTGCTGGATCCGGCCGGTGAGCGTCGCGAGGCCGGCTTCAAGACCGGCACCACCAACGACTTCCGCGACGTCTCGGGCTTCGGCTACGTGCCCGGATCGCTGGTAACCGGCGTGTGGATGGGGAACAGCGACAACGCGCCGATGTCCAACGTGCTGGGTATCGGCATCTTCAGTGCCGACGGGCCAATGAAGCTCTGGCACGACTTCATGCAGATCGCGCTCAATCAGCCGTGGGACTACAACGACCAGGCGCCGGTCCCGCGGACCAGCTTCGCCGCTCCTGAAGGGATCGTCGTCGAGGAGGTCTGCAAGTTCAGCGGCATGCTCGCCACGCGGGCCTGCGGCGAGACGCGCCAGGTGCCGTTCCTGGAGGGAACCGTGCCGCCCCCGGACGACCTGCATGCCGACGGGTGCTTCGACATCGAGCTGGCCGTGGACCGCGACGAGCGACGCCCGGACGAGTGGGTCGAGTCGGCCCGCGACTTCGCCAACCGCATCGTGAACGGCCAGACCAGGCCGATCGGTGACCCGACGGAGCTCAAGGAGAACCCCGACTACCGGCTGGGCATCCGCCCGCTGCCCGGCAATACTGGTTTCGGGCGCGGTATCTGCGGCCAGGTGATCGTCACGCCGCGCCCGCAGCCGACCGACGATGGCGGAGGACCGGATCGGACCCCGAAGCCCAAGCCGACGGCAACCGAACGATGTCGCGGCCGCGACTGCCCGACGGCGCAAGCCATGGTGCAGCCCGACGAGCCGGGAGGCGTCACCACGATGGGGGTGGTCCCGCCGCTGCTGGGCCTGACCACGCTGGCCTCGCTGGTGCCGCTCCTCGCGCGGGTCGCCCGGCGACGGGGCAGGCACCCGGACGACGTGTCGTGGGACAATCCGGATCGTGTCCACCGGCGTCCTGGCTCTGATCCTGGCGGGGGGTGAGGGCGAGCGCCTCTCGATCCTGTCGCAGGTGCGCGCCAAGCCGGGCGTGCCGTTTGGCGGGAAGTACCGGATCATCGACTTCGCGCTGTCGAACGCGGTCAACTCCGGCCTCACCGACGTGGCGGTGCTGACCCAGTACGCGCCGCGCTCGCTGATGCACCACATCGGCCTCGGACGACCTTGGGACCTGGACCGCACCCGGGGCGGCGTGACGCTGCTGCAGCCCTACATCGGGCGGGGCAGGGCGCGGGACTGGTATCGAGGCACGGCCGATGCGGTGCTCCAGAACCTGGACTTCATCGCCGACCGTGACCCGGAGCTGGTCCTGGTCCTGGCCGGGGACCACGTCTACAAGATGGACTACCGCCCGTTCATCGAGATGCATCGGTCCACCGGCGCGGAGGTCACCTGCGCGGTGCGGACCGTGCCGCTGGAGGAGGCACATCGGTTCGGGATCCTGGACGTCGACGCCGATGGGCGCGTGACCGCCTTCGTGGAGAAGCCGCCCAACCCGACCAGCAACCTGGTGAGCATGGGCGTGTACGTCTTCTCCTGGCCGCTCCTGCGCGAGCTGCTCTCGCCGGAGCGCGTCGACTTCGGGCGCGACCTGCTGCCGTGGATGGTCGACGCCGGGCGCCGGGTCTATGCGTTCGAGTTCCGCGGCTACTGGCAGGACGTGGGGACGATCGAGGCCTATTGGCGCACCAGCCTGGACCTGCTCAGCGACACGCCCGGGATCGAGCTCAACGACCTGGGCTGGCTGATCTATACCCGCAGCGAGGAGCGGCCTCCGGCGCGCATCGGTCCGGCGGCCGAGGTGCGGCGCAGCATGGTCAGCCACGGCTGCGTCATCGACGGCAGCGTGGAGCACAGCATCCTGTCGCCCGGCGTTCGAGTGGGCGCCGGGGCTCGGGTCCGCGACTCGATCGTGATGTTCGACACGGTCATCGGCGAGGGGGCGGTGTTGGAGCGGGCGATCGTCGACAAGGACTGCCGCATCGGCCCCGGCGCGGTCATCGGCGAGGGCGACGACCTTCGCCCCAACCGCGACGAGCCGGAGCGGCTGTACTCCGGCGTCACGCTGGTGGGCAAGCGCGCCACCATCCCGGCGCGGGCCCGAGTCGGCCGCAACTGCCGCATCGACCCCGGCGTCAGCGAGCGTGACTTCGGCCGGCGACGGCGGGTGCGCTCCGGCGAGACGGTGAAGAGCGCTGGCTGAGCGGGGCGGCGGGCCGCCGCCGATCGACGCAGCGCCGCCGATCGACGCCTGGCTGGCGGAGCTGGGCCTGGAATCCGTGGGCGGCGCGGGCGCCGCGGGCGAGGCGGCCATGAGCCGCGACGTGATCCTGGACGGCGAGCGTCGCTTCGACCTGCGCGTGACGGTGGCCTGGGTCGGGGGCCTCGGCCTGTCCCTGTGGGGATACTATGGCCCCGAGGCGATGGAGATCCCCAAGCGCACCTACCTGCGCATGCTCCGAGCCTCCTTCGACTACCCCTACATCAAGTTCGCCATGACCGATGACGACCGTCCGATGCTCATGACCGAGATCCCGC
>DASUSP010000202.1:0-14590 GCA_036375035.1 Candidatus Limnocylindria bacterium | reverse complement strand
AAACGCCTAGTTCGTCCGCAGCGATTGCCCATCCGAATCACACGTGCTCCACCCCGCATCGAGTCCTCAGGGAGGCCGGGGGGACGGCAGCCAGACCATCCCCTCGCCATGGGGTCGTCATAGGTTCTCGGCCAGGAACTCCTGGGCGATCGCCGAGTCGACCCGATAGTGGCCGGACGTCGAGTCGCAGCGCAGGCCGAACGTCCAGTCATGGAGCGCGATGACGGTCTGGCCGTGGAACAGCGGCCCGCCAGAGTCGCCGGGGCAGTTGGCGCTGCTCGTCATCACGATGCGGTCCGGGTACGGCCCGAAGCCGATGATCGACACTTCGCGATAGGTCCGGTAGCCCGGCACGGAGTTCTCAAACGCGCCGCGCGACACGAAGCTGCCGATCACCATGCCGTCCCACCCGAATCCGACGGCGGTGAAGGTCTCAGCCGAAGGGTCGAGGCCGTCGAGGTAGCCGAGGCCCGCCACCGGCGCGGGGGTGATGCCCGCCACGTCCTCGACGAGCCATATCAGGGCGATGTCCTCCCACGGCGATGCAAGGGTGGTGACCGAGTTCATACCGTGTCCGCCGAACGCAAAGTCGGGATGGACGACGATGCTCTCGACCGGATAGGCCAGCGGGTCATTCAGGTCCGCGGGCTGGATGCGCGCCGGGTTGAAGTTCACGCGGACGTTGGCAGGGACCTCGCCGAAGACGCAGTGGGCTGCCGTCAACATCACGTCCGGTTGGATCAGCGTGGCCGTGCAGCCCTTGTACCAGTCGCCGTCGACGTTGTACTCGATGGCCGCCACGTTGGCGTAGATGTTTGTCGTGTCCTCCTGGCCATCCACGATCGCGCTCGCCGGGGCAGTGCCGGCGAGGAGGATGAGCATCGCGCTCGTTGCCACGGCGGACGCGATTCGAGCTCGGTGTCGGTTCATGGAATGTTCCTCCGATTGACTGGCTGCGCGGGACCAGGCGACGCGGTTTCCATTTCCGCGTCATATCGAAGAGATGCGCGAGCCGGGGGAAACGCCTAGTTCAGCCTGCGGCCGCCGCGCCCATACCGACGGCAGCCACTCCGACGGGGTAGGTCCGTCAGCCGTCGGCCCCGATCCTGAGCCACTCGGCCATGACGGCCCCGCCGATGGGCGCCGCACGACCGGAGCCGCTTCCGCCGCCCTCGACGATGACTGCGATCGCGATCTGCGGTGTTGCGCCGTCCGCGCCGTCGACGAAGCCGATGAACCACGAATGCGGCGGCAGGTCCGGGCCGCGCTCGGCCGTCCCGGTCTTGCCCGCGGTGCTCACCCCGTCGATCCCGAAGTTGGCGACGTTCGCCCCGCCGGCATAGAGCCGGCCCAGCTCGCCGTGGACGGCGTCGACCATGGCGCCGCGCACCTCGCGTGCGGCCTGCGCCGAGATGATGCGCTCGCTGCCGCCACCGTAGCGCTCCAGCACCCGAGCCGCGGGGCCGCTGCCGGGGTCGGCGGCGTGCGTCCGCACGTCGCGCACCACGTACGGCTGCGACATCACGCCGTCGTTGGCGATGGTGGCGGCCAGCAGCGCCATCTGCACCGGCGTCACGCCCACGCGCCCCTGCCCGAAGGAGGCCTGCGCCAGCTCTGCGCGGTCCTGGAACGGGGTGCAGTCGTTCTCCGCCTCGGCGGTAACGTACGACGCCGCCACCGGCAGCCCTCGCGATGCCGAACCGATGACGAGCGGGTCGCAGAACCCGAAGCGCCGGGCGTAGTCCAGGTACTGGTCGGTCCCCAGGTCCAGGCCGACGTGCGCGAAGAAGATGTTGCTCGACACCTGCAGCGCCTCGGAGAGCGGCCAGAGCGCGGGGCGGATGTTCCCCAGGTCGTGCTCCACCACCCTGAAACCCTCGACCAAGAAGCCGTCGCGCTCCTGCTGCGGCTGGTCCGGGTAGGTGGTCTGCGGCGTGATCACTCCCGCGTCCAGCGCGGCGGCCGCGGTCAGGACCTTCATCACCGAGCCGGGCGTGTAGCGGCCCTGCCGATCGCGCGCCACCAGGGGGTTGTTGGGCAGGTCGCTGATCTCCTCCATCGGTCCCGCGGCGGCCTGAGGGTCGCCGGAAATCGGCGTGGCGTCGTAGGTCGGGCTCGAGGTCATGGCCAGCACCGCGCCGGTCGCCGGATCGAGCGCCACGAGCGCCCCCACGTCGCTCCCCAGCTGGGCGGCCGCGAAGTCCTGCAGCCGCCGGTCAATGGTGAGCGTCAGGTCGCGCGGCTGCGGCTGGCGGGCGAGGATGTCGTTCACCAGGTCGTTGAGCGGATTCGGGTCCGAGCGCCCGGTCAGGATGTCGTCCCACGCTCGCTCCACCCCCGTCGTCCCGAAGCGCAGGCTGGCATAGCCGATGACGTGGGTGAAGGCGGTGTCCACGTACGTGCGGCGGCTGACGCCGTCCACGACCTGGCTGGAGGCGAGCAGCTGGCCGCCCGCGTCGAAGATCGAACCGCGCAGGGCGCTGCGCCGCGCGGCGATGACCTGCGGGTTGTCCCCGCGCGCCGCCAGGGCCGGCGCCTCGATCACCTGCCACCACGACAGCCCCAGCGACACGATCGCGAAGGCGATCAGCAGGTAGACAGCCAGGCGGCGGACATTGGTGGCGATCACGGCGCGCGCGCCTCGTCAGGCCCAGCCACCGACGAGCGATGGCTCACCGACAGCAGCAGCCCCACGACCGCGAAGCTTGCCAGCAGGCTGGAGCCGCCGTAGCTCACGAACGGGAAGGTGATGCCGGTCAGCGGGATCAGCTTCACATTCCCGGCCACGATGATCAGGGTCTGCAGCCCCAGGCTGGCAGTGAGGCCCACGGCCAGCATGGCGGTGAAGTCGTCGCGCGCCAGCATGGCGATCCGCAGCCCGCGGAACACGAGCGCCATGGCCAGGGCCAGCAGCGCGAACGCACCGACCAGGCCCAGCTCCTCCCCGACCGCCGCGAAGATGAAGTCTGTCTCCAGCGCCGGGATCGGCAGGCGCCCCGAGATGGTGGGCAGCCCCTGGCCGAGCCCTTCCCCGAACAGGCCGCCGCGGCCGAAGGCGTACAGGGCCTGGACGGTCTGGTAGCCGGCATCGCTCGGGTCCACGAAGGGGTCGATCCAGTTGTCAACCCGGATCCGGACGTGGCCGAACAGGTTGTACGCCACGAAGGAGCCGGCGATGAAGAGCAGGATTCCCAGCAGGACGTAGCTGCGCCGGCCGGTGGCCACGAAGAGCATGGTCAGGAAGATGCCGAGGAACAGGAGCGCGGTCCCCAGGTCCCGCATGATCACCACGATCAGCATGACCATCACGAAGACCGCGATCATCGGCAGCAGGTACGGCAGCGGGGGGATCTTCAGGAAGCCGATGCGCAGGCTGGCGCCGGTGAGCAGGGCGCGCTTCTCGGCCAGGTAGCCGGCGATGAAGACCACCAGCACGATCTTGATCGCCTCGCCGGGCTGGAAGCGGACCGGCCCCAGGGCGATCCACAGCCTGGCCCCGTTCTCCTCGACGCCGAACAGGAAGGTGATGACCAGCAGGGCGGCGCCACCCAGCGCCCAGGTGTACTTGTAGTGGCGCAGGAAGCCGTCGTCGCGCAGCCCGATGGCCACCACCAGCATGGCCACCAGCCCGACGCCGAACCAGAGCAGCTGCGTCTCGGCCATCCCCAGCTGCAGCCCGAACAGGTTCGTCCCGCGCAGCCCCTGCGGCAGCCGGTTGAGCATGACCAGCCCGATGCCGCCGATGGTCGCCACCAGGGGCAGCAGCAGCGGGTCCCCGCGGTTTCCGGCCACCACCAGCACGAAGTGGGCGGCAAGCATCATGACGACGTAGGCGCCGGCCAGCGTCAGCTGGCCGGCGTCGGCCGTCCCGGTCATGGCGATGTGGCTGACCGCGAAGCCGAGCGGCACCAGCAGGGCCAGCGGCAGCAGCATGCGCAGCTCCGGCCAGCGCCAGGCCACGCTGGGCGCCCTGCGCCGGACCCTAGCGCTCAAGGCGCATCCGCACCCGGCCGATCGTCAGTTCGTCACCGTACGAGAGTGCGACCGGGCGATCGATCCGGTGGCCGTTGACGTAGGTGCCGTTGGTGCTGCCCTGGTCCTCGATGAACCAGCCCCGCCCGCGGAAGGTGAGCATGGCGTGGTTGGCGCTGACGAAGTCGTCCTCGACGAAGATCGTGTTGTTCACGTTGCGCCCGATCGAGTTGATCGGTCCCAGCGAGATGGTGCGCCCCACCGGCGGAACGTCCTCGGGCGACTCGAGCACCACCAGCCGCCCCAGGCCAGCCTGACTGGCGAGCTGCGCCTGCTCCGCGCTGCGCAGGTCGCGCAGCAGCGAACGGGCGAAGCCGAGCAGAATCAGGTACAGGAGGGCCACGAACCCAAGCTGCAGGACCAGCAGCAGGACCCGCAGGATCTCGCCGGTCACGGGCGCACCTGGAACTCGATCTCCGTGGAGCCGATGCGGATCCGGTCCCCCGGCCCCAGCGCGATCTCGCTCACCGGCTGCCCGTTGACGAACGACCCGTTCCTGCTCCCGAGGTCGGCGAAGCTGTAGGCGCCGTGCTGCAGCTTCAGCTGGCAGTGGTGCCGGCTGACGAGCGCGTCGTCCACGATCACGTCGTTGTCGCTCGCCCGCCCGATGCTGATCAGCGGCCCGCCGAGGTCGAACTGGACCGGCGGCGCTCCATCGGTGTTCACCAGCAGGTATGCCCGCCGCGCGGACGACGGCGACTGGGCCTCGTGGCCGGGCCGCGCGAAGACCATGGTGTCGGACGAGGGAGGCATCGGCTCATCAGCGCGGAGGCGGTCGCCCGACTCATCGACCACGTTGGCCGCAACCCGGATGTCGCCCCGCGGGACATTCTGGTCGGAAACGATGCGCACCCGCGGGCGAGCCACCAGGGTGTAGCGCTCGTGCCGGGCGCGGGTGAGGACACCATGCGCCAGGTCGTCCTCCAGCGAGCCGCGGTAGGACTCGAAGGCGGCGTAATCGGTCGGGTGCAGGTGCAGCTCGAAATGGTTGGGCACGATCACGCCGTCCTCGCGAAACAGCTTGCTGGTGTCCATGGCGCGCTCGATGCGTTTGGCGAGCGAGACGGGCTGAAGCGAGGCCCCGAGCCTTCCGGCAGGGGCCTCGAACAGCCGCTCGAAGAAGGCTTCCAACCTGGCAAGGATGCCCACTCGGCCGATGCTAGCACGGCCACGCGGGGCCATCCGGGAGGCGTGCCTGGCGGGCGACCCCGTCGAATGGGCCAGTACCAATGCCCAAGTGGGGCCTATTGAGGCGCGTGACTATACTGGCGCTCCCTGATCGCTGCCCTCGGATGGGAACCCTTGGTACCGATATGCCCGAAGCGCTGACTGAATCCTTCTGCGAGCGGTGCGGCACTCGCTACGAGTTCGCCGCCCCGACGCAGCTGAACACGCTTCGGAAGACCCGTGGGCTGATCTCCGGGCTGCGCAACTACATCATGAGCCAGGACACACTGTCCGACGCCGTGGGCGACGCGATGCGCTCGGAGGAGGAGACCCTGGCGGCAGCCCAGCTGGACGCCTTCCACGAGTCGTTCAACTTCTGCATCCAGTGCCGGCAGTACACCTGCGTCAACTGCTGGAACGAAGCTGCCGGCCGCTGCCGGACCTGCGTCCCGATCCCGGGCACCGACGACCTGATGGAGCGCTTCGAGGCGTCCTTCTCGGCACAACATCCGGGCGCTGCGGGCGACGCGGTCGCCGAGCTCGACGAGGCGGACCTCAATCGGCGGCTCGGAGTGGAGGCCTGGCCGAGTGCGGACCTCTCGGCGGCATCGGCCAACGGCGAAACTCCTGAGTGGCCGGCACCAGCGACCGCGGAGCCACAGCCCGAGCTCGAGCCGGTCCCTGTCGAAGCCGTATCCGAGCCCGAGCCAGAGCCGGTCTCTGCCGAGATCGAGGTCGAGGCCGAGCCCGAGCGGGAGCAGCCCGTCGCAGCCGAGGAAATCCCCGAGCTGGAGCCCGAGCCAGTCGCAGCCGAGGTCGAATGGCCCGATGCGCTCCCGCCGGCCGAGGCTGCGCCCGTGCTGTTGACCTGGGAGAACGACGTCGCGTTCGAGCTGGAGCCGGAACCGGTCGAGCTCGAGGTCGAGCTGGAGCCGGAGCCCGAGCCGGTCCTTGCCGAGGTCGAGGCCGAGCCTGAGCCCGTCGCCGCGGAGCCTGAGCCCGAGCCCGAGCCGGAACGGCCGGCCCCGCGCCCGATCCTGCCGATCAGCGAGACGATCCTGCGGATTCCTCGAGCGGAGCCCGCCGCCCCCGAGTCGGTCGAGGCCGAGCCCGTCGCCGCGGAGCTGGACGATCCCGCCCTCGCCGCCCGCCGCGCCAAGCTCGATCTCCTCGGTCTGGGCGATCCGGGAGAGGGACCCGTGGCGACCGGGCGTCAGAACGTGCTGCCCTACCGGTCGAGCGGCGCATCGGTCCATCCCGCCGAGATCGCGGCGCGACAGGCTGCCGGCGCAACCGTCGTCGGCGGGTCGTTCTGGGATGCGTCGGCGCGCGAGGTGGCCGGCGTGATGACCTCGGTCGGGGTCCAGGCCTGCGGGAGCTGCGGGCTCTCGCTCTCCGCGTCGGCACGCTTCTGCCGCCGGTGCGGCACGCGCCAGGCGCGCTCCGCCTGAGGGCCGCGGTCAGTCCGCGGCTGCGCTGGTCGAGGAGCTCCCGCCCGCCGGCTTCTTGTCCGCGCCGCCCGAAGTACCGCCGCCGGACGATCCCGTGCTCGAGGTTCCGTCACCGGACGTGGCGCCCGCCTTCGTCCCGGCCGGAACTGATGCTGAGCTGGCCGAGCGGGAATCGGTCTTGTAGAAGCCGCTTCCCTTGAAGATGATGCCGGCCGGGTGCAGGATCCTGCGCATCTCGCCGCCGCACACCTCGCAGGTGGACGGTCCCTCCTCCGTCATGGGGTGGATCACTTCGATGACGGTGCCGCAGCTGCGGCACTGGTAGTCGTATGTCGGCAAGTCGCGCTCTTCCGGAAACGTGCGTCGGCTGGGCGGTGGGCGGCGGATGCCTCTACCCGTGAGCCGCTCGGCCCGCGGCGGGCATCATGGCAGGCGCGCCGCAGCGACGCAACGCGGAAGCTAGGCGCTCGAGGCGCGCGAGACCAGTGACGACCACCAGGTCCTGCGCTCGGGCTCGGCGGCCGCCTGGGCATGGCCGTCGGTGACGAGCCGGGCGACGTTATGCAGGTCGGTCGTGATCTTCTCTCGGGGGAAGCGGGTGATGATCGGGGCTCCCTCGTTGGAGGCGATCACCGCCTTCGGTCCGTTGGAGACAATCGTCGCGCTCACCGTCAGCTTCAGGGCCTCCTCGATGTCCGGGATCCGCACGCCGTGGTTGGCGCGGTTGACGATGACTCGGACGGAGTCGCCGAGGCCCACCTCGCGAGCGAGATCCAGGAACTGGGCGCTGTTGCGCAGTGGGCCCACCTCGGGGGTGACGACCAGGAAGATCTCGTTGGCGATGCTGAGCATGGCCATGGTGCGGTCGTCGTAGCCGGGATGGTTGTCGACGATCACGTACGAGTGGTGCGTTCGGGCCCAGCGCATGGCGGCCAGCAGCAGGTCGACGGTCACGCGCTCCGATTCAGCTGGATCGGTGCCCCAGGTGAGCACGCGCAGTCCGGACTCGGCGTGCTCGGTGGTGGCGTGGTCGAAGGCGGCATCGGTCCATTCGTCAGGGTGCGAGTCGGCCAGGTCAGCCAGCCCCATCTTGTAGGGGGCCGCCAGCACGGAGGTCACGTTGCCGACTCCAACGTCGGCGTCGAAGAGCAGCACGCTCCCACGCGTGTGTTGTCGCAGCGCAACCGCCAGGTTGACCGCCACGGTGGTCTTGCCCACACCGCCCTTCGGCGCGAAGACGCTGATGACGTGCGCCTCGCCGATGGTTGAGCCCTCCGGCGTCGCCGCCTCCGTCCAGCCACCGTCCTCGCCGGGCATGTGGTGACCGCCGCGGATCATCAGGGCCTGCAGCCGGTAGACGAGCGCGTCGGCCGGGATCGGCTTGACGGCGTACTCGTCGCGCGCTCCCTGGTCGCTCGTGGCGAACTCGGGAATCTCGTCACCGAAGACCAGCAACGTGGGGACCGGCGCTTCGCCGTGCAGCTCCTGGTACAGCATCGCGGCACGGGCCGGCGGCAGGTCGCAGTCGATCACGGCCAGGTCCGGCCGCTTCGCCTGGGCGGCGACGCTGGTGACGACCTCGAAACCGGCGGTCACCAGCGCGTGGGTGTGGTCCCCGAAGTCCTCGCCCACGGCGAGAAGGACGGTCGGTCGCTGCATCAGGTCCCTTCCAGGTGCAATCGATAGTGGCAGACCCCACCACTATCAGCCGCACCCAACCTCAGGACAATGGGACTGCGACCCGGTACCCGATGGCCGAAAGTACTGCCTCAGGCGCGCGTCATCCGCATGCCGCACTTCGGGCAGTAGAACGCGCCCGCGCTGCCCGCCTCAAACCCGCAGTGCGCGCAGACCAGGCCGCTGTGCCCGGCATGTGCGGCGCGAGCGGTGTCCGCCGCGCCCAGGCTGTAGCCCGATGCGATGACCTGCTGGTAGAGCGAGCTGAGGATGCGCTGCCCGATGCGCTCGGTGTCGCCGCGCTGGCCTTTCCCGCCCCAGCCGATCACAGCCCGCACGATCAGCTCGCCGGAGAGCTCGTCCCAGTGGCTCGCCAGCCCGCCCACGATAGCGTTGTACTCCGGGTAGCCGGCCGTGTCGGTCTCGCCGTGGAGCATGGCGCAGTAGAACGTGTCCACCGTCATGTCCAGCGCGTCGGTGGACTCGAGCACGTACAGCGCGTGCCGCCCGATGGGGCTGATTTCGCGACGGGCCAGCACCCACTGCTGCATCTCGTTGAAACGCTCCATGTTCGGGGCGGCGTCGGTGTACTCCAGCGGCAGCGGCTCGATCACCTCGACCGGGGTGGAGGCCAGGGGCTCGACGATCCCGGGCATGATCTGAAGCACGCTGGGATCGGCCTGCATGCGCAGCCCGTCACTGGAGCGTGCCAGGAACGCCAGCTTGAGCGAGTACTGCTGCGCCGATACGTCCTCGTGCACCGGCTGCGGCGGCGGTGGCGGCGACTCCTGCTTCTGTTTGCGCCTCAGGAACGACATGGGCTCCCCTGGTGTCTGCGGGTCAGCGCGGCCGATTCTAGCAGCGGCGCCCCGCCGCACCGCTCACTCACCGAGCTGGCGCAGCTGCGCCTCGAGCTCGGCCAGCCGCGCGCGCTCGCGTTCCACGACCTCGGCGGGGGCACGCGCCACGAACGACTCGTTGGCCAGCAGCGCGCGCAGACGGTCGATCCCCCTCCTCAGGTGCTCGGCCTGCGCCCTGCGGCGCTCGACGGCCTCCGGGCCCGAGTCGTCGGCCGCATACCACGCCGCCCCGAGGGGCGAGGCCACCACCCCGGCGGGGCGGTCTCCCGCCGCACCGGGCGGCAGCACCTCGACCGGCCGGCCCCGGGCAAGCGCCTCCAGGTAGCGGCCTCCGGTGGCCAGCACCTCCTGTGCGTGCGGTTCGGCCGCCGCGACGACAAGGTGCCGCCACTCCCCGGGGGGCATCCCCGTCTCGGTGCGCAGGTTCCGCAGGCCGCGCACCAGCTCGACCAGGCCGCCGACGGCCGCCTCCGCGTCGTGGTTCCGCTCACCGCCGGCATGCCAGCGCGCGCTGACGAGGAGCGGCTCCCCGTCGGTGGCCCGCGGATCGGCCTCGTGCAGGAAGCTCCAGGCCTGCTCCGTCACGAACGGCATCAGCGGGTGCAGGATGCGGAGCGTGCCGCCCAGCGCGCCGGCGGCCGCGCGCCACACCCGGGCGCGCTCCCCGTCGGTGGCGTCCTCGCGGCGCAGCTCCACCTTGGCCATCTCGATGAACCAGTCGCAGAACTCGCTCCAGGCGAAGTCGTAGGCGCTCCCCGCGTAGCCGGACATGTCCAGCGCGTCCAGCTGCCCGGTCGCGCGTTCCTGCGCGGCGGCCAGGCGCGAGGCGATCCAGCGCTCGGCCAGGGAGGGCTCGCCCTCCGGGTCGGCCATCGTCTCCGGGCGCGATCCCAGCACGAAGCGGGTGGCGTTCCACAGCTTGTTGGTGAAGTTCCGCGCGCCGTCGAGCTTGGCGGCGGTCAGGCGCTGATCCATCCCCGGCGCGGTGCCGGCCACCAGAGCGTAGCGCAGGGCATCGGCGCCGATGCTCTCCACCACCTCGAGCGGGTCGACCACGTTGCCCTTGGTCTTGCTCATCTTCACGCCGCCCTCGCCGCGCACGATACCGTGCAGGTACACGGTGTGGAAGGGCTCGACATCGGTGCAGAACAGGCCCAGCATCATCATCCGCGCCACCCAGAAGAAGAGGATGTCCGGGCCGGTCTCCATCACCGAGCTCGGGTAGAAGCGGCGCAGGTCGGGCGTCTCCTCCGGCCAGCCCATGGTGCTGAACGGCCACAGCCCGGAGCTGAACCAGGTGTCGAAGATGTCCGTCTCCTGCGTCAGCTCGGCCGACGGGCGGCCGCATTCCGCGCAGGCATCGGGCCCGTCCTCGGCGTCCGAAACGGTGATGTGGCCGTCCGGGCAGTACCACGCCGGGATGCGATGTCCCCACCACAGCTGGCGTCCCACCGCCCAGTCGTGGATGTTCTCCATCCAGTGAGCGTAGACCTTCTCCTGGTGGTCGGGCATGATCCGGGTCCGCCCCTCGCGGACCGATGCCAGCGCGCGCTCGGCGAGCGGCGCCGCACGGATGAACCACTGCACCGACAGGCGAGGCTCGACCACCGTTCCGCAGCGGTCGCAGTGCCCTACCACCATCTGGTGCGGGCGCTCGCCCTCCAGGTCCCCGGCCGCCTCCAGGCGAGCCACCATCTCGCGACGGGCGTCATACCGGTCGAGGCCGGCAAGGTCGCCGCCGACCTCGTTGATCCGCGCGTCCTCGTCGAGCACGCTGATCATCGGCAGGCCGTGCCGGCGTCCCATCTCGTAATCGTCGGCGTCGTGGGCCGGGGTGATCTTGACCGCGCCAGTCCCGAAGTCCCGCTCAACGGCGGCATCGGCGATGATCGGCACGCGCCGGTTCACGAACGGGATCAGCGCCTCGCGGCCGACCAGGGCGGCGTAGCGCTCGTCATCGGGGTGCACAGCCACCGCCGTGTCGCCCAGGATCGTCTCCGGCCGCGTGGTGGCGACGCGGATCACCTCCGCGGGGTCCGGCTTCCCGTCCGGGCCGACCAGGTGGTAGCGGACCGTCCACAGCGTGCCGGTCACGTCGCGCGGCTTGTTCTCCAGGTCGCTGATCGTCGTCCGGCAGCGCGGGCACCAGTTCACCAGCGCCTCGCCGCGGTAGGCGAGCCCGGCGTCCCACAGGCGCTTGAAGGCGACGCGGACGGCGCGGGCGCTGATCGGATCCATGGTGAAGCGCTCTCGGGACCAGTCGGCGCTGGCCCCCAGCCGGTGCATCTGCCGCCCGATGACGCCGCGCGTCTCGTCCATGAACTGCCACATGCGCTCCAGGTAGCGCTCCCGGCCGAGGGAGGCGCGGGTCTCCCCCTCCTCGGCGATGATCCGGTCCAGGACGAACTGTGCCGCGATGCTGGCGTGGTCGACGCCGGGCAGCCACAGCGTGTCGTCGCCGCGCATGCGGTGGTAGCGGATCATCGTGTCCTCCAAGGTCACGAACACCGCATGGCCGTTGTGCAGGGCGCCGGTGACGTTGGGCGGCGGCATGATGATCACGAAGCGCTCGGCGCCGGGGGGCGGCTCCGGGGCGGGCGTGAAGGCTCCACTCGACAGCCAGCGCTCGTAGATCGGCGGCTCCACGGCGGCGGCGTCGTAGCGCGGCGGCAGGTCGCGTCTCGTCGTCGGCGTGGTCATCGGTCCATCTCCATGCATGCACAAAGCCCGCTCGTCGAAGGACGAACGGGCTCGTCGTGGTACCACCTTCGTTCAGCGAATCGGCCTCGTGACCGATGCGCCCTCGTTCCCGCGGTATCGGGCGGGTCCCGGCCGGCTCGCGTGCGACCTTCTCCCTCTCGCTCCCGGACCGGCTCTCAGCCTGCGGCCGGTTCCTCTCTTGGGGCCGATGGAGGGGTACTCCTCACGGTCAGCGCCGTCCGGCGAGTCTAGCACGGCTCCGGCGCCGTGCCGGTTCAGCGGGGTCGCTCGATGGTGACGCGCAGCTGACCGTCGACCTGCTCGATCCCCGCGCTGGGTCCCTCGATGCTGCGGATGGCCGTGACGATGTCGAACTCCGGGGCGTGGCTCGCGCGGTAGACGAAGTCACCGGTCGGGCCCAGCGAAAGGGTCACGCCGCTGATGCCGTCGACGCGCTCCAGCGCCTGCTTGAACGAGGTGATGGCGCCGAAGCTTCCCAGGCCCTTTACCACGATCGGGGTCGATGCCTCCGCGGCACTGCCGTTGGAGGACGGGGTCGGCGGGGACACGGCCGCAGTCACGGCCGGAGTCGTCGCGGCGGCGGCAGCCGCATCGGTCGCGGCCGCCTCGGTCGCAGCGGGCGCGGTGCCGAGCCGTTCGTTCAGCTGGGCCAGCCGCTCGGCCAGCGTGGCGTCGCTCGGCTGCGGGGCCTCTGCCGGCGTCGCCGGCGGCTCGGCCGCTGGTGCCTCTTTCGCGGCGGCCTGGCCCGAGGTCGGGGCGGTGGCCGTGGCGAGATCCGGAGGGGGTGGCATGCGCTTCGCGGCGCTGACGAAGGCCGCGGGGTCGTTGATGGCGGACAGCTGGGCGAAGAAGGCGTCGAGCTCCTGCTCGTACTGCGCCAGGCGCGCCCGCGTGGCCTCGACCTCCGCGTCCGCGGCGGCCTGGTGATCGGTCAGCTCCTTATCGAGCTGCGCCCGGCGCGCCTCGCGGCGCTGCTCGGCCTCCCTGCGAACGCGCTCCAGCTCGGCTCGCTCCCACTCGCCGATGCCGTCGAGATCCCGCTCGGACCCGCGGCGCAGCTCTTCGGCCCGCGCGGCCGTCCCACTGCCCAGCTCCTCGACTCGCTTTTCGACCGCCTCGCGCAGCTCGGCCAGGGTGGTGTCCCGGGAGGATTCGGCCACGCCGCGCATGGCGCCGACCAGGTCACGAAGGAACGGCGTCGCCTCGGCTCCGCTCGTGGTCGTCGGCTCGACGGCGGCGGCCGCCTCCATTGCGGGCTCGTTCGCGGTCGCCGGAACTGCGCTGGCTGCCTCCGGGGCGTCGTGCGCAGAAGTCGCCGGCTCGGCGCCCTCCTGCTCGGCGAGGTCGACAGTCGCCTCCGCGGACTCGCTGCGCGAACCCTCGCCCCAGCGAAGGAAGCCCGGTCGTCGTTGATTCTGACCCATCGGTTCTTGATCCCCTGTTTGCCCAGGGCGGTGTGCGTCCGCCGGAAGTGCATGCTAGCCCGTCCGCGGCGGAGATACGTCCCGGCCGCAAGTACCTGCCCGATTGCACCGGTCGTACGGGGGTGCACGGTTGGTACCATGCCGCGCCATGGAGCTTGAGCCCTGGGTTGAGACGACCCTCAAGGTCACCGGCATCCTGGTCGTTGCGCTGCTGGCGGCATGGGCCGTGCGGCTGGCGATCGAGGCGGCGGTCCGCCACCTGCTCGAACGCCGGGCGCTGGACGAGGGGCAGCTCACCGCCGACGACCTTGAGCGGCGCGTCAAGACCCTGCAGCGCCTGGCGGTCCGGATCGCCAGCGCGCTGATCGGGCTCATCGCGCTGCTGATGATCCTGGACCAGTTCGAAATCTCCATCGGCCCGGCCATCGCGGGCCTCGGCGTGGTGGGGATCGCCGTCGGCTTCGGCGCCCAGACCCTGATCCGTGACTGGCTGGCCGGCGTCTTCATCATCCTGGAGAACCAGTACAGCGCCGGCGACGTCGTCCGCATCAGCGGGGTCGACGGCGTGGTCGAGGACTTCAGCCTGCGGCGGACGACGCTGCGCGACCTGGACGGCACCGTGCACACGGTCCCCAACGGCTCGATCGTGGTCGCCTCGAACATGACCCGCGGCTGGGCCCGCGTGAACCTGGACATTTCGGTCGCCTACGACACGGACATCGACCGCGCCTCGGCCATCATCGACGACGTGGGTCGCAGCCTGATCGAGGACCCGGAGTGGCAGGATCGCGTGATCGAGGCGCCATCGGTCATGCGCGTGAACGCCCTGGGCGACTCAGCCGTGGCGCTCAAGGTGCTGGGCCAGGTCCGTCCCGCCGAGCAGTGGGCGGAGGCCGGCGAGCTGCGCAAGCGGATCCTGGCGGCGTTCGCGGAGGCGGGCATCGAGATTCCCTTCCCGCACCGGGTCATGGTCACGCGCGAGCCGGGGAGCGGCACCCCGGCGGCGCGCGAGCCGGAAGCGACTGAGCCCCCGGAGCCTCCGCAGCCGGAGGACGGCGGCTAGGCCGACTCCTCCTCGCGCTCGGCCGAGCGGCCGCCCTTGGTGGAGCGGCGCCGAGGCTCGGACTCGTCGGTCTCGGTGACCAGCATCGGCGGCTGGCCGTGCTCGATCGTCTCGCCGGTGATGACCACCTTCTTCACGTCGGTGCGCTCGGGGATGTCGTACATCACCTCCAGCAGCGCCTCCTCGACGATGGTG
>DASUSP010000201.1:0-4490 GCA_036375035.1 Candidatus Limnocylindria bacterium | reverse complement strand
GCGGAGCCCGGCGAGAGCTTCCCGCTGACCCTGGGCGAGGGCGGCACGCCGCTCCTCCACGCCGGGCGGCTGGGCGAGGAGCTGGGCCTGGACCGGCTCTTCCTGAAGGTCGAGGGCGCCAATCCGACCGGCAGCTTCAAGGACCGCGGGATGGTGCTGGCGGTGAACCGGGCGGTGGCCGCCGGTGCGCGGGCGGTGGTCTGCGCCTCGACCGGCAACACCAGCGCTTCCGCGGCGGCCTACGCCGCCGCCGCGGGCCTGCCCTGCTTCGTGGTGCTGCCGGCCGGCAAGGTCGCCCGCGGCAAGCTGGCCCAGGCGGTGGCCGCCGGTGCGCGGCTGGTGATGATCGACGGCAACTTCGACGAGGCGCTGGCCGCGGTCCGCCGACTCGGCGAGGAGGGCGTGGCGGCCGTCGTCAACTCCATCAACCCCGACCGCCTGCGCGGCCAGGAGACCGCCGCATACGAGATCGTCGACGCTCTGGGCGAGTCTCCGGAGGCGGTGGCCCTGCCGGTGGGCAACGCCGGCAACATCACCGCGCTGTGGTCCGGGTTCGTGCGCTACGCCGAGGCGGGCGTCACGCCCGGCGGCCGCCGGCCGCGGATGCTCGGCTTCCAGGCCGAGGGGGCCGCGCCGATCGTCAACGGGGCGCCGGTGGAGCTGCCCGAGACGGCGGCCACCGCCATCCGCATCGGCAACCCGGCCTCGTGGTCCGGTGCAGAGGCGGCGCGCGACGAGTCCGGCGGCGCCATCGAGGCGCTCTCCGACGAGGAGATCCTGGGCATGCAGCTGCGCATCCTTCGCGCGGAGGGAATCTTCTGCGAGCCCGCCTCGGCCGCGGGGGTGGCCGGCGTGGAACGGCTGGCGCGCGAGGAGCGGCTGCATCGGTCCGAGGGCGTGGTCTGCATCCTGACGGGGCACGGACTGAAGGACCCGGACATCGTCGCCGGCGAGGAGGGGACGCTGCGCGCGGTCGACCCCGACCTGGCCTCGATCCGGGGGGCGATGGGCCTCTAGCCGGCCGGGCGCCGCAGGCGCCCGTATCGGTCCATGACCTCGGCCAGCCGGTCGTGCGGCAGCGCGTGGAAGGTATAGCCGTCGCGCCCGGTCATGGTCCGCGCCGCCACCAGAGAGTTGACGATCGCCTCCTCGGTGGCCTCGGCCGTGGCCCAGAACAGCTCGTCGATGTAGTGGTCGTTCACCATGGTCACGCCGGTGGTCGGTGGCGCGTCGGTCGCCTCCTCGGGGCGCAGGCCGCGGTTGCCGGTGGCGAAGGCGATCACCATGTCTCCGCTGCTGTGCTCGCCGCCTCCCCCGGACCGGGCGATGCCCAGCGATGCGCGCTGCGCCAGGCGACGGCACTGGTGCGGCAGCAGCGGGGCGTCGGTGGCAACCACCACGATGATCGAACCGCCGTCGAGCACGTCCGGACGCTCCGGCGGCAGGACGTCGGCCAGCTCGCGGCCGACCGGGACGCCGTCCACCGCCAGGCGACGCCGCGCGCCGTGGTTGGCCTGCACCAGCGCTCCGACGGTGAACCCGCCGCTCTCCGCGGTCACGACCCGCGACGCGGTGCCGATGCCGGCCTTGAAGCCGAACGCCTTGGTGCCCGTCCCGGCGCCCACGCAGCCCTCCGGCACCGGGCCGTCGGATGCCGCGGCCAGCGCCACCATCACGTGCTCTGCGGTCACGTGCTGCCCGACGATGTCGTTGAGGTAGACGTCCCAGGTCTCGCCAACCACCGGCAGGGCCCAGCGCGGGCGGTCCGGCGGAGCGCCGCGGACGCTGGCCGTCACCAGCGCGTCGCGCACCACCCCCACGCTGTGGGTGTTGGTCAAGCCGATGGGCGTGGTCAGCAGCCCGGCCTCGCGCACCCAATCCAGGCCCGTCAGCTCGCCATTGCCGTTGAGGGTGTGCGTGCCGGCGAAGACCGGCTCGGAACCGATGTCCCCATCGTGGGGCAGGATGACCGTCACCCCGGTGCGCACCGGGCCGCGGCCGACCACCAGCGGCCCCTCGCCGTCGATCAGCGTGGCATGGCCGACGCGCACGCCGGGCACGTCGGTGATGGCGTTCAACTCTCCGGTCGGCAGCAGGCCGATCTCGATGCCCAGGTCACGTGTTCGCATCGGCTTCCACCTCCTCGCCCGATGGCGCCGGCTCCAAATGCCGGCGCACCACCTCGTCCGCGGCGCTCGCGCTGGCCGGCTGGCCCGTAATCGCCTCCAGGAATACGCGGCGCTGCAGCGCCATCAGCTCACTGCTCTCGAGGGCTCTCACCGTGGCCGTCCGCGGTACGTTGCGCAGCAGGGCTATCTCGCCGAACGAGCTGCCTCCGGCGAGCTCGCGCACCCGTCGCTCGTCGATGTCGACCGCCAGCCGGCCGCTTACGACCAGGTAGAAGTGCTCTCCCGGCTCGCCCTGCCGGATCACCACGCTGTCGGCGTGGGCGTGGATCGGGACCAGGTTGGCGGCCAGTTGCTCCAGGGCTGCCGGGCCGAGCTGGGCGAAGATCGGCTCCGCGCGCAGCATGGCCAGCTCGCGCGGGCGGGCCACGCCGAAAGCGTCTCCGCGGCGCAGGGGGCGCCACACGGCCGCCGTGGCCAGCAGCAGAGCCCCCCCGGCGATCACGAACGCGCCCCTGCCGCCGGCGAGGGCAATCAGCAGCGGTGCGACCACCGACCCGATCGCGAGCGCGGCGGTCTGCATTCCCTCCAGGAGGCCGAAGACGCGCGTCAGCATGCGGTCGGGGGCCATGCGCTGCAGCAGCGTGCGGCCGGCCACGTCCATCACCATGCGCCCCACCCCGGCGGCCGCGAGCAGCAGCAGGGCCGCCGCGGTGCCGGGCACCAGCCCGACCAGCAGCAGCGGCAACGCCCAGACCGCGATCGCCGCGGCGAATGGCGCGGCCAGGCGGGCACGGCCGATGAGAAGCACGCTCAGCACCGCGCCGAGCAGCCCTCCGGCCCCGATCGCGGCGTTCAGGTACCCGACGCCCGCCTCACCGATCCGCAGCAGGTCCAGGGCGAGCACCACCAGCAGGATGTCCAGCGCGCCCCACAGGATGGCCGCTGCCCCCAGCAGGGCAAGCACGCTTCGCGTGTGGTCCTCGGTGACGAGCAGCCCGAAGCCGCCGAACGCCTCGGCCAGGATCCCCCTACGGCCGCTCCCCGCCGGGAGCGCCACGCGGCCCGCCACCCCGATGGGCTGGATGCCCGACACCAAGGCGGCGCCGACGAGGACCACCGCCGCGGCGCCCCCGAAGACCAGCCCCGGGCCGGCGGACGACAGGGCCAGCCCGGCCAGGATGGGGCCGACCAGCATGGAGCCGGTCTCGACCGTGCCGGCCGCCACGTTGGCGGCGGTCAGCTCGGCCGGCGCGCGTGAGAGGGAGGGCAGGATGGCCGCCTGGATCGGTCGCGTCAGGGTGATCGAGGTGGCGGCCGAGGCGGCGGCGAGGTACACGATCGGGCCGGGGGCACCGGCCAGCAGGGCGGCCGCAGTCAGGCTCATGGTCACGGCCTGGACCAGGTAGGCCAGCAGCAGCGCACGCTCGCGTCGGACGTGGTCGCCGATGGACGCGGCGAGGGGTGCGACGACGGCCGACGGGGCCAGCTGCACCAGGGCGGCGATGCCGGTCTCGGTGGCCCCACCCCGGCCGTAGGCGTAGACCAGGATCGCGATCCAGCTCGCCCACTCGGCGAGGGAGAAGCCGACGAACGCCAGCAGCACGCGGCGCAGCGACCGGTTGTGGGCGACGGCGACGACCGCCGCTACAGGAGCGGGGAGGCGGTCCGGGGACATCGCGGCCGATCATGCCACGCGTCGCAGCGCTGGGGCGACGGATAGGGACGGCGGCTCAGCAGTGGCAAGCGGCCAGGGCGGCCGACACGAACTCCTCCGACGAGGCCGACTTCGACACGAACGAAAGGTCGTCGGGAAGGCGCGCCTCGCCGGGGGCGGCCCAGCCCATGAGCACCACCCGCACCGAGGGCCAGCCGCGGGAGACGCTGGCGAGGAGCGCCATGCCGGCATCCAGGTCCGGCAGCCGGGGGTCGAGCAGGACGACGCTGGGCCGCTCCTTGCTGATCAGCTCGAGCGCCGCTCGCACGTCTCCCGCCGTGCCGATGACGTCCACGCCCGCCACACGCAGGACCTCGGCCAGCGACTGCTGAACGCGGCGATCGGAATCGACCACGGCGACGCGCGGCGCATGACCATTCAAGGTCCCCTGGTCGCTGGCTGTCATCGGTCAACCGATGCTAGGGCGGGATCGGTGGCGGGGTCGTCGGCGCATCGGCCGCCGGCGCCTACGTCATTCGGCCGATGCGGCCGCCGCCTCCCTTCTTGCCACGCGCGGAATGGGCACGCGGGCCTTGACCCGTGAGCCGCCCCCCGGGCGCGGCACGATGTGCAGCTCACCGCCGATCCGCTCCGCTCGCTGGCGCATGCCGACCAGGCCCAGGTGGCCCCGCGGAACGGCGACGGGG
>DASUSP010000200.1:0-4326 GCA_036375035.1 Candidatus Limnocylindria bacterium | reverse complement strand
GATCGCGTAGCCCACGTCGAGACGTTCACCGAGCCAGCCCGGCGTCGCGGTCCGCGCATGCAGGTCCAGACCCGCTGCAATGTTCTGCGCTCGCACAGCCGCAACGGGGTTGCCGGCCACCTCCGGGGGCGGCGGGACATCGTGTAGCACCCGGCCGTCCGGTTGCCGGAACTGGAGTGTTCCGTCCGGCTGGCGCTGGACCTGACAGCCCTCCTCGTGCACGGCGCGGTGATGGAAACGACAGAGCAGCGCAAGGTTGGAGAGCGTCGTGGGCCCGCCCTGAGCCCAGTGTCGGATGTGGTGACCCTGTCCGAAGCGCACGCCACAGCCCGGGAACCGGCAGCCCCGATCGCGATGGTGCAGTGCTCGTCGTAACGCCGGAGGAATCGTACGGGTGCGGGCGCCGACCTCCAGCAGCTGGCCAGCATCATCGTGGCGCATCACGACCCGGCTGGCATCGCAAGCCAGGCGCTGGGACGTTTCCGCGGAAACGCGCAATCCCTCCTCGAGGACCGACTGGCCAGGATGCTCGGCGTCGGCCAGCACGGCGGCCTCGACGTGAACGACGACCTGGTACCGCTCTCCCGGGGCGCCGGGATCGATGCCGTGGTGGAGGGCGGTTTCGGCCAGCAGCGCCAGCGCATCGGCCTGCTGCTGCTCCATCGTCGGCGTTTCCGCGCACGCGTCCGCCGCTCCGGGGTCCATCCTCTGCGCGCGCGCGGGCTGGTACAGGGTCTCGCGGGCCGCGGTCAGGGCCTTCACGAGCAGGGCGCCGGCCTCGGGCGCCAGCAGGCCCTTGATTTTCCACGTGCCGTCCTCCTCGGGATACACGTGCAGGGCGCGGCCGGTGTGCTGGCGGGTGGCCTCGCGGGTCTCGGCCTTGCGATCCATCCGCCGCCAGCCGCGCACGATGCGCTCGACGTGCTCGGCGGTGCCGGCGCGGCCCACGGCCAGCAAGCGCTCCTCGTTGTCGGGCGTGGCCACGCGGGTCAGCGCCCGGACCTTCGAGTAAGCGGTCGACTGCGCAGGATCGCCATGACGGAGCCCAAGGGTTCGAAGTCACACATCCCTTTCATCCCCTGTACGGCCAGCGGTTTGTGGCGGTGGCGCGCTGGAAGAACTGGGGCGGCGACCGGGTGCTGTTCGAGGATGACGGGGGCCGCGTGCGTTCGCTGCCCACGGCGTGGACCAGCGTCGCGAGCCCGGACCCGTTCGTCACCGTCTCAGCCGGCCGCTCTTTCTTTCGGATTCACGATCTCCTGGCCCTGGTGGAGCTGATCGGGCGGCTCGCCGTCCCCGCGAGCAGGTGTAAAGGAGATTCCGCCGGATCTGTCAAGGAGACTATGCCGTGACGGTGAAGGCGGTCCCGTCGGAATGGGCGCATATCCGGAGGGTGTTGCGGGAGTATTTTCGGCGACGCCCACGGACTATATGTCATAATTATCGTTACACGCGGCAGGCCACACGCTCAGACGGAGGGCGGCATGGCGAAGGCGGCCAGGCGGGATGCCAAGGCCCAGGCGCTGGCAGAGCAGGGCGTCCTCAACCCGATGTCCGACCGCGTGACGGACGTGCGATTCCAGGCGGGGGAGTTTTTCGATCCCCGGGACCTGGTGCAGGTGAAGTACGAGATGGTGCGTCGGGTCCGCACCGAGGGCGCCACGGTGACGGCGGCGGCGCAGGCGTTCGGCGTGTCGCGGCCGACCTATTACCAGGCCCAGCGGGCGCTGGACGCGGCGGGCCTGCCGGCCTTGGTGCCCAAGCGGCCGGGGCCCCGGGGCGCCCACAAGCTGACGGACGCGGTGATGGCGTTCGTCGACCGGGTGCGCCGGGACGAGCCCACCGTGGGGCCCGCGGCCCTCAGTCAGCGGGTGCGGCAGCGCTTCGGTCTGGCGGTGCATCCGCGGAGCATCGAGCGGGCGCGGGCGCGCCGGGAAAAAAAACGCCGCCGGCCTCGATGAAGGCCTGGGGAGCAGACCCGGCGTGGGTCGAGCGCTACGAGCGGCTCCGCGCTCACGCCACTGGCGATGCCCCGCTCGGCTTCATCCCCCTGAGCCTCGCGCTGCTCCAGCACCGGGGCGTGGTGGCCTGGATGACGGCCGAGGGCTCCAGCGCCGACGTGGGTGCTTCGGGACGGGCCGGCCCGGAGCGCGACGGCGAGCCCCGGGCGCTCGACGGTCGCCGCGGTGACCTCGTCCGCCTGCTGGCCGGCGCCGCCTTACATCTCGCCACCCGGAGCGGGCGATGAATCCCGCCGCGAAGGTCACCGCCGATCATCTCCGCCGGGACGCCTACCTGTACGTGCGCCAGTCCTCGCTCCACCAGTTGGTCGAGAACACCGAGAGCACGAAGCGGCAATATGCGCTGCGCCACCGCGCCGTGGCCCTGGGCTGGGCGCTGGAGCGCGTCGTGGTGATCGACGAGGACCTGGGGCAGTCGGCGTCCGGCGCCATCACGCGCCCGGGCTTCCAACGGCTGGTCGCGGAAGTCGGCATCGGCCGGGCGGGCATCGTGCTCGGCCTCGAGGTCTCCCGGCTGGCCCGGAGTTCGACCGAATGGCACCGCCTCCTCGAGATCTGTGCCCTGACCGACACGCTCATCCTCGACGAGGACGGCGTGTACCATCCGGGCCAGTTCAACGACCGCCTGCTCCTCGGGCTCAAGGGCACGATGAGCGAGGCGGAGCTCCACATGCTCCGGGCCCGGCTCCAGGGCGGCATCCTGAACAAGGCGCGTCGGGGGGAGTTGCCGCTGGCGCTGCCGGTGGGCTTGGTGCCCGATGCCGCGGGCCGCGTCGTCCGCGACCCGGATGCGCGCGTGCGCGCCAGCGTGGAGCTGTTCTTCGAAACGTTTCGCCGAGTGGGGTCGGCCTCGGCGGTGGTCACCTACTTCCGGGCCCACGCACTGCTCTTCCCGCGGCGGCTGCGCACGGGGAGCCGCCGGGGCGAACTGGTCTTCCAGCCGCTCGTCCATGCCCGGGCCATTCGCATGCTGCACAGTCCGCGCTATGCCGGCGCCTTCGCGTACGGGCGCAGCCGGGTGCGCCGTACGCTGGACGGCGGCGTGCGGATCCATACGCTGCCCCGCCAGGAGTGGCCGGTCCTGATTCCTGACGCCCACGAGGGCTACATCACCTGGGCGGAGTACGAAGCGAACGTGCAGCGGCTGCACGCGAGCGCGCAGGCCCACGGCCACGATCGCCGCCGGAGCCCGCCCCGCGAAGGGCCGGCCCTGTTGCAGGGGCTCGCCGTGTGCGGCGTCTGCGGCGAGCGGATGACCACGCAGTACCACGTCCGCGAAGACGGCGTCCGGGTGCCGAGATACGTCTGCCAGCTGCGACGGCTGCACCGCGGCGAGGCGCTCTGCCAGAGCGTGGCAGGTCGGGGGCTGGACCAGGCCCTCGGCGAGCTGCTGATCGAGGTGATGACGCCGCTTACCCTCGAGCTCGCCCTCGCCGTCGGGGACGAGCTCCGCGCCCGCGCCAAGGAGGTCGACCGGCTGCGCCACCACGAGATCGAGCACGCGCGGTACGAAGCGGACCTCGCGGAGCGACGGTACCGGCGGGTCGACCCCGCTCATCGCCTGGTGGCCGATGCCCTTGAAGCGGACTGGAACGAGAAGCTGCGCGCTCTCGCCGACGCCCACGCGCGCTACGCCCAACAGACGGCGGCCGATCGGAGGGAACTCGACGACGAACGGCGCCAGGAGATCCTCCGTCTCGCGACCGACGTGCCACGCCTGTGGCGCGATCCTGGAACGCCCGACCGAGAGAAGAAGCGGATCGCGCAGTGCCTCATCGAGGACGTCACGCTGATCCGCCACCACGGCATCACTGCCCACGTCCGATTCAAGGGGGGCGCCACCCGGACCCTGATGCTGCCGCTCCCGCGCTCAGCCCCCGATCTTCGGCGTACCGAGGCCGACGTCGTCGCCCGCATCGATCAGCTGCTGAACCACCACACCGAAGCGGAAGTCGTCGACCTACTCAACGCGGCGGGCTACCGCACCGGCACGGGGCGCCCCTTCACCCCGGCCCGACTCCACGATGTCCGCATCCGTCACCAGCTCAAGCCCCGCTACGATCGGCTTCGGGACCAAGGCCTCTTGACCCTCGGAGAGGTGGCCACGCATCTGGGCGTGAGCTCGTCCACGATCAAGCAGTGGTACGCAGCGGGTCTCGTCAAGGCTTCCTCCTGCGGATCACACGCACGATCGCACCGGCTCTACGAGCCACCAGGGCCGAATCCGCCCACGCCGCAACAGGGCAAGAAGCGACTTCCCACCCCAAGCCAGCCATGAGGTGCAGTATGGAGCCCATGCCTTGGC
>DASUSP010000199.1:0-4129 GCA_036375035.1 Candidatus Limnocylindria bacterium | reverse complement strand
AGCTGACCGGCTACGAGGCCTCGCGCCCGATGACCCTGCGGATCCGCGACATCGAGCTGCTGGGGTCGGTCCTGGACCGCCTGGTCGACGACGGCGCCACGCAGGTCCACGGAACGTCCATGCAGCTCGCCGAGCCCGAGGAGGCCTCGCGCGAGGCGCTGGCCGCGGCCTACGGCGTCGCGCTGCAGCGGGCACAGGCGCTCGCCGCGGCCGCAGGCGTGACGCTTGGGGCGCCGCTGCGCATCGAGGAAGAGGTCGGCGGCATGCCGGTGCCGATGCGCGATATGGCCATGATGCGCGGCGCCATCGCCGAGTCGGCGCCGACAGAGGTCGCCGCCGGCGAGATCGAGGTCACGGCGCGGGTGCGCGCCTGGTTCAGCCGGGACTGACGCTCCTGGCCGCCAGCCACTCCTCGCGGGTGATGGCGTACTCCACGTCGCCCTCCTCGTCGCCCGGGATGCGCACCGGCCAGTCCGCCCGGAAGGTCCGGACGTACCGCAGCCCGGCCTTGTCCATCACCCGCCGCGAGGCCAGGTGAACGGCCATCGTCTCCGCGTACACGCGGCGGGCACCCAGTGCCTCGAACGCATGGTCGACTAGGGCGCGCGCTCCCTCCGTTGCGTAGCCGCGGCCCCACGCCGAGCGACGCAGCCGGTAGCCCAGCTCTGGCTCGTCGGCCGGCGCGTCTGCGTGCGGCCGCAGGTGAAACCAGCTCAGGAACGCTCTCGTCGTCAGCTCCTCCGCCGCCCAGAACCCGTACCCCGTGTCGCCCGCTGCGTAGGCGAGGAAGTGGGTCGGCGATCGAGTAAAGGGTGTCTCCCTCGACGGCGAACACGATCGGCAGGTCCTGCTCCCGGGCCGTCGGCGCGGCGCGCGCTATGGCCTGGCGACGATGTGCATCGGTGTCGGGCAGCGCATCGCGTCGGTCTGGGAGTCCGTCGAGTAGGCGCTCACACCGAGAGCAGCACGACCCCGGCGACGAGAGCGGCTGCCCCGGCGAGCTTCTGTGGCATCCGTTCGCGTTCGCCGAAGCGGAGGACGCCCCACGCCGCCACGATCACCGTTCCGCCCACGAAGCGGACGGGCGCCACCACGGCCAATGGCGCGATGGAGAGAGCCACGAGCACGCATACGATCGACGCGCCGACGAGCACGGCGACGAGCGGAACGCCCGGGATCCCGCGATGCGCCGATGGCAGCAGCAGGATCGAGATGACGACCTGCACGAGCCAGCCGTAAAGCCACCACGGCGCGGCCTGCACGCCGAGTCGGTCGAGTGCGCTGTAGCCCGCGATCAGCACTCCCACCGTGATGGCCGGAAGCAGAGCCACCGCGCTCGCTGCTCCGGGTCTTACCAGCCATACGCCGCCGACGAGGATCGCCACGGCTACCCACTGGATGCCTGTCAGTTGCTCCCCGAGCACCAGTACCCCGAGGGCCACCGCCACGATCGGGGCAGTCCCGCGGGCAGTGGGATAGACGGAGGAGATGTCGCCATCCCGGTACGCACGCGAGAGGACGTGGAGATAGACGACCTGCACGGCGCCCGAAATCAGGACGATCACCATTGCCGGCCATGGGACGCCGGGCTGCCCGGTCAGGAGCCACGCGGCGACGACCAACGGGGTCGCGAGCGCGGTTGCGAGCGGAAAGGCCAGGGCGGCCACCCGTAGCGGGTCGCCGGAGGCCTTGATGCGGAGGTTCCAGGTGGCGTTGAGCGCGGCGCTGGCGACGGCCAGCGCGGCACCGACGGCGATTGGGTCCAACATCCCGCAGGGTAGCGCTCGGCACCACGGTGGGTTGGGCAGCGGCGCGATGCTGGCCCAGCGGCGCGTCACCCTCGGATGGGCATTTGCCCTACGACATCCCGATCGCGGGGGGCGGGATGAGTGGTTCGTCGAGGCGGGTCTGGGGCCGAGTCACGGGCCGAAGCCGACCGTGCCGAAGCCGATCGGGCGACGGTCTGTGATGCCCCGCCGACTCGGGCGTGTCGCAGTCCGCGCGGACCCGAAAACGTGGCCTCGCATTGCGCAGATCACGAGTGCCGACCATACTCCTGCGGCGCGTTGACGCGGTCGTCGGCCATATCGACGGGAGCACCGCTTGGCAGCCCGGTACCACTTCCTGAGCGATTTCACGCTGACGAGCAGTCGCGAAGCGGCCTGGACCACGCTCTTGGCCGTCGAGTCGTGGCCCGCGTGGTGGCGGTGGCTGAAGCGGACCGACATCATCCGCGCTGCGACGTCGGAGAACGGCGTGGGCGGAATCTACCGCAACCACATCGGCTCCCCGACCGGCTATGCCTTCGACTTCGAGAGCGAGGTTGCGGATGCGGACCGGCTTCGCCGAATCGACCTGACTATGACCGGCGAGATCGTCGGCAGAATCAGGTTCGTCCTGTCCGATGCTCCGTCCGGTGGGACGCACGTGCAGTACGCACAGCTGGTCGAGACCCCGAAATGGTGGATGAACCTGCTTGCGCCCATCGCGCGGCCCGGGTTCACCTGGAACCACGACAGGCTGATGACCGACTTCGGGAAGGGGCTAGCCAGGGCATCGGGAGGCGAGCTCACAAGCGTCCGTAACTGGGCGCTGAACCCCAGCGCTCCCGGTTTCTACGAGATGCCTACCTTCGAAGCCTGACAGGCCTGTCCCCGCACCATACGTCCGCTCTGTCAACCCCGCGGCGGCGCCTAGGCCACCGTCACCGCAGGACCCTCGTCCTTCGCGGCCTTCTGGGCCTCCCAATCGGCGCGGGTGACGGAGTACTCGACGTCCCCGAGCTCGTCGCCGGGGATGCGAACCGGCCACTGAGTCTCGAAGGTGCGCACGTGCCGCATGCCGGCCTTCTCCATGACTCGTCGCGACGCGGCGCGGACTGCCGTGCTGAATGCCAGGACTCGAGCAGCTTGAGCGTGCTCGTGATGTAGTGCATGACCTCGGCATCGCCGTCCAGGTCCACCAGGCGATCGAGATCGGCCGCCGTGATGCGACGCAGGCGCAGCCGGTCGGTCAGCAGTTCGTCGTGCATCGAGATGTTCAGGGCAGCCGGAGACGGGGCAGCACCTCCCGGCCGAAGGTGCGGATGAACTCGGCCTGGTTGCGCCCCACGTTGTGCAGGTAGATCTCGTCGAAGCCCATGTCGACGTAGTTCTGCAACGCGTCCACGTGTTCGTTCAGATCGGCGCTGATCAGCATCCGGTTGGCGAAGTTCTCGATCCGCACCAGCTTGGCGATGTTGGCGAAATCCTCGGGATTCTTGATGTCCTGCTTGGGGAAGGGCATCCCGCCGTTCGGCCACTCGGCCAGCGCCTGCTCCTCTGCCGCCTGTTGCGAATCCGCCCACGAGACGTGGACCTGCAGCTGGGTGCGCATCGCATCCGGGTCCTTGTCCGCCTCGCGGGCGCCCTCGCGGAACCTGTCCCACAGCATGGCGATCTTCTCGTCGGCGGCCCCCACGGTGATGATCCCGTCCGCGTACTTGCCGGTGCGCTTCGCGTTCAACGGCCCGGCGGTGGCGACGTAGATCGGCACGCGTTCCTCGGGCAGCGTGTAGAGGCGGGCCGACTCCAGGGTGAAGTACTCGCCGTCGTGCTTGACCACCTTGCCGCTGAACAGCTTGTCGATGACCTCGATGGCCTCGAACATCATGGCGCTGCGGATGCCGATCTCCGGCCACTCGCCGCCGATGACGTGCTCGTTGAGCGCCTCCCCGGCTCCCAGCCCCAGCCAGGTGCGCCCTGGGTACATGGCGCCTAGCGTGCCCGCCGCGTGGGCGATCACCGCAGGGTGGTAGCGGAAGCCCGGGCAGGTCACCGCCGTGCCGAACGGCAGCGAGGTTCGCTGTCCCAGCGCGCCCATGAACGCGAACGCGAACGCGGACTGGCCCTGCTCCGGCGTCCACGGGTGGAAGTGCTCGCTGACCTGGAAGCCGGCGTCGAACCCGGCCCCTTCAGCTTGCTCCGCCCAGTCGAGCAGATCGGTGGGATGGAACTGCTCGAGCATGCACGCGTAACCGATCTTCGTCATGCGCACAGCGTACCCTCAACGCCTCATGCGCCTGGACCGATACGACAGCGCCGACGACTTCCTGGCTGCCGCCGGCCCGTGGCTCACCGAGCGCGAGGCG
>DASUSP010000198.1:0-5663 GCA_036375035.1 Candidatus Limnocylindria bacterium | reverse complement strand
GAGGCCGGCGCCCGCACCCTGCTGGACCGATGGATCCTGTCGCGGCTGGACGGCCTGGTGAGCGAGGTGCGCTCCGCGCTGGATGGCTACGACGCGGCGCGAGCCACGCGGGCCATGGAGGCGTTCGTGGACGAGCTGTCGAACTGGTACGTCCGTCGCAACCGGCGCCGATTCTGGAAGGGGGAGCTGGACGCGGACAAGCGCGCCGCCTTCGCCACGCTGTACCGCGTGCTGTTTGACGTGACGCGCCTGCTGGCGCCGTTCGTGCCGCACGTGGCCGACGCGATGTGGGGCAACCTGGTCGCCACCGTTGACCCGGACGCCCCGGACAGCGTCCACCTGGCCGACTTCCCCGAGCCGCGTCCGGAGCTGCGCGACATCTCGGTCGAGGAGTCGGTGGGGCTGGCTCGCCGAGTCGTGGCGCTCGGCCGCACGGCGCGCGCAGCGTCCGGGCTCCGCACCCGGCAGCCGCTGGCCGCCGTCCGGGTCAAGCTGCCGCCGGCGACCGCCGGGAAGCTGAGCGCCGATGCCGGCGTCGACGCCGAGCTGGTGGAGCAGGTGCTCGATGAGCTGAACGTCAAGGCGCTGACCGTGCTGGACGACGAGTCGGCGATGGTGGAGCGCACTCTCTTCCCCCTGTTGCCGGTGATTGGCCCGCGGCGCGGCAAGGAGGTGGGGGCGATCATGGCCGGCGCGCGTTCCGGCAACTGGCGGGTGCTGGACGATGGGAGGGTCGAGGTGGCCGGCATCGAGCTGGCGCCCGACGAGTTCCAGCTCACCGCGCGGGCGCGCCCGGGCCACGAGGTTGCCGAGGAGGGCGACGTGCTGGTGGCGCTGGACACCGAGCTGACCCCTGAGCTGGGGGCCGAGGGCCTGGCGCGCGAGGTTGCGCACCGGCTGCAGAACCTGCGCAAGGCAGCCGGCTACGAGATCAGCGACCGGATCAGCGTGGCGGTGGGGGGAGACGCGGCGGCCGTGGAGCGCCTCCGCCCCCACCGCGAGTGGCTGGCCGAGGAGGTGCTGGCGGTCGACCTGCGGCTGGACGCCGACGCCACGCTGGACGGGGCCGACCGGACCGAGGAGGCGACCCTGGACGGGGCCGGACTGCGCCTGGGGGTGAGGCGCGCCTGAGCCGGGCATCGCGTACCATCGGGCCATGAGCAGCGCCGCGCCCCGCGACCGCCAGCGCGCAGAGCTGGTGGTGCTGGGGTTGATCGCGTCGCTCATCGTCGGCATCGACCAGGTGACCAAGGCGGCGATCGTCGCCGCCCTCGAGGTCGGGGAGCGTGCCGAGGTCCTCGGCGACCTGGTGGTCCTGTGGCACGTGCGCAACACGGGGGCCGCCTTCAGCCTCTTCCAGTTCGAGGGCAGCCTGCTGCTCTTCTACCTGGTGCACGTGGTTGCCCTGGGCATGGTGGTCTGGTTCCACCGCTCGTTCCGCGGCCGAAGTCTGTGGCTCAACGCGGTGCTGGGCCTCCTGCTCGGCGGATCCATCGGGAACCTGATCGACCGCATCCGGCAGGGGTACGTGACCGACTTCATCTCGGTGGGGTTCGGCGACGTGCGCTTCCCGACCTGGAACGTCGCCGACGCAGGCATCACCACCGGGATCGTGCTGCTGGTGGCCTACCTGGTCCTGCTGGAGCCGCGGCGCGCGGCCGAATCGTCCCCGTGAGCGCGGCGACGACGGCCGGCGACCGGGTGGTCGAGGGAGCGGCGGACGCCGGCCGCTTCGACGTCGCGGTGGCGGCGGTCGCCGGCATCAGCCGGGCGCACGCCCAGCGACTCATCTCCGACGGCCGGGCGCTGGTCGACGGGCGCCGGGCGCGCGCCAGCGACCGGCTGCGCGGCGGGGAGCTCTTGCGCGTCGAGCTGTCGGCCCCGCCCGATGAGTCGCTGGTCCCCGAGGAGATCCCGCTGCGGATCGCGTACGAGGACGACCAGATGATGATCGTCGACAAGCCGGCCGGGCTGGTCGTGCATCCCAGCGCCGGGCACGCCACCGGCACGCTGGTCCACGCGCTGGCCGGCCGGGCGCTGCGTCGCGGGGAGCCGCTGGGCTCGATCGCCGGCGTCGGGCGACCGGGGATCGTGCATCGGCTCGACAAGGACACCTCCGGCCTGCTGCTGGTGGCCAAGACCGATGCCGCCCAGGCGGCGCTGATGCGGGGCTTCGCGGAGCACGCGATCGAGAAGGAGTACGTGGCCCTGGTGCACGGCAGGGCCCCGGCCCCGCGGGGGCGGATCGAGGCGCCGGTGGGTCGCGATCCGCGCGATCGGCAGCGGATGGCGGTGGTGGCCGGCGGGCGCGAGGCGGTGACGGAGTACGAGGTGCTGGCCAGCCGCGGCGAGCACACGCTGCTGGCCCTCCGCCCGCGGACCGGGCGCACGCACCAGCTGCGCGCGCATCTCGCCTACCTGCGGCTGCCGATCGCCGGCGATCGGCGCTACGGCGGTGGACAGGGCCCGGGCGGGCTGGGGCGGCAGTTCCTGCACGCTGACCGATTGCGGCTGGCCCGGCCCGGCGATGGGCGTACCCTTCGCGCCTGGAGCGAGCTGCCCGCCGACCTGGCCGCGAGCCTCACCGCGGCGGGGATCACCGCGGCGGGGCTGCCGCAGGGCGTGGGGGCCGAGCTGGAGGAGGGCGATTGATCGAGGAGCAGGCCACGGGCGGCCTCGCGGACGACGAGGAGCTCGAGCCGGACAAGCGCATGACCTTCCCGAACCCGATGCTGGTGGTGGTGTCGGGGCCGTCGGGGGTTGGGAAGAGCACCATCGTGGCCCAGCTGGCCGCCGCCCGGCCGCAGGTTGTCCCCATCGTGACCGCCACGACCCGCGCGCGGCGGCCGGGCGAGATCGACAAGGTCCACTACCACTTCATGGACCTCGCCGAGTTCGAGGAGCTGCGCGACCGCGACGGGCTGCTGGAATTCGCCAACGTCCACGGCAACTGGTACGGCACCCCGATCGAGCAGGTGCGCGGCATCCTCGCCGCCGGGCGCGACGCGATCCTGACCATCGACCCGCAGGGCGCGCGCTCGGTGCGCACCAAGGTCCCCGACGCGCTCCTCATCTTCGTGATGCCGCCATCGCTCGAGGACCTGGCCGCGCGGCTGGCGGGACGCGGCTCCGAGAGCGCCGACCAGCTGGCGGTTCGGCGTCGCAACGCCGAGGCGGAGATGGCGGCCAGCGGCGACTACGACTACGTGGTCGTCAACGAGACCGGGCACCCCGATGCCGCCGCCGAGCGGATCTGGGAGATCATCCAGGCCGAGGCGCGCCGCGACCCGCCCAGGCGCGTCCAGGTCTAGGGCCGCCGCCCCGATGGCGGCCGACGCGGGCCGCGTGGTGCGCGTGGCGGTCGACGCCATCGCCGATCGCCCCGAGCGGACCTTCAGCTACCGACTGCCGCCCGAGCTCGGTGACGCCGGGCCCGGATCATTGCTGCTGGTCACCTACGGTCGTCGCCTGGCGCTCGGCTACCTGATGCCCGGAGAGGGCGAGGAGCCGCCCGGCGAGGCGGTGGATCTGAGGGACGTGGAGGGGATCGTCTCCGAACCGATGCTGACGGGCGACCTGCTGGCCCTGGCCGAGGAGATCGCAGCCTACTATCGCGCCCCGCTGGGGACGACGATCGCCGCGATGCTTCCCCCCGGCCTCGAGTCGAGGTTGCGACGGCGCTGGACGATCGGCGACGACGGGTCGCTGCCCGCCGGGCTCCTGGCCGAGGCCGCGGCCGACCCGGAGCGACTGGTCAGCGACGCCGCCCTGCGACGGCACGCGCCGGCGCGCGGCCGCGAGGCGTGGATCGAGCGGCTGCGCCGCGGCGGGCTCGCGCTGCCGAGCTGGGACCTTCTGCCGCCGCAGGTGCGCGCCAGCCGCGTCCGCGTGCTGCGGCCGCTGCCCGGCGGCGCCGAGCCGCCGCGCCGCGCGCCGCTGCAGCGCGCCATGCTCGAGGCGCTGGGCGGCGAGGAGCGAACGCTGGCCGAGCTCGCCGACCGGCTGGGAGCCGAGGCGTCGTCGCTGCTTGCCCCGGCGCGTCGCCTGGCAGCCATCGGCGCCGCCGAGCTGGCGTGGCGCGAGGTGGTGCGCGACCCGATGGCGCACCGCGGGGACCTTGCCGCCGCGCGGCACGACCTGGTCCCCGAGCAGGAGGAGGCGGCGGCCGCTATCGCCGCGCTGCCGCCCGGCGGGGAGCTGCTGCTGGAGGGCGTGGCCGCGGCGGGAAAGACCGATGTGTACCTGGCGGCCGTGTCCGACACCCTGGCCGCCGGCCGCACTGCGATCGTCATGGCCCCCGAGGTGAGCCTGGTTCCGCAGCTGGCCGACCGGATGCGCGCCCTGGTGGGCGACGAGCTGGCCGTGCTCCACTCGGGGCTCTCCGCCGGGGAGCGGCACGACCAGTGGTGGCGGCTGCTGTGCGGGGACGCGCGCCTGGTGGTCGGGACGCGGTCGGCGGCATTCGCCCCGCTCTCCGACCTGGGGCTGGTCGTCCTGGACGAGGCCCATGACGGCGGCTACAAGTCGGATCGCACGCCGCGCTACGACGCCCGCTGGGTGGCGCGCCGCCGCGCGGCCCTCACCGGCGCGCGGGTGGTCCTGGGCACCGCCACGCCCGACGTGGTGACCATTGCCCGGGTTCGCGGCGGGATGGTCGAGCGCGCGCGGTTGCGGGAGCGCCGCGTGGGCAGCCAACCGCAGGTCGAGGTGGTGGACATGCGCGCCGAGCTGGCCGAGGGCAATCGGTCCATCTTCTCGGGCGCCCTGCGCGACGGGCTGGCCAGCCTGCGGTCGGGGAGCGAGCAGGCGATCCTGCTGCTCAACCGGCGGGGCTCCGCCACCTTCGTGCTGTGCCGCGACTGCGGCGAGAGCCTGCGCTGCCCCGATTGCGACCTGCCCTTCGTCTACCACGCCGTCGGCGAGTCGCTTCGCTGCCATCACTGCGGCCGCACCGCCACCCCGCCCGAACGCTGCCCGTCATGCGGGTCGGCGCGCATCCGCTACTTCGGGGCGGGCACCCAGCGGGTCGAGGCCGAGCTGCGCTCCCTGCGCCCCGACCTGCGCGTGGCGCGCCTGGACTCCGACGCCCTGGCCGCGCGACGGGCGTTCGAAGCGATCTACGACGACTTCCGCGACGGCCGCACCGACGTCCTGGTGGGCACGCAGCTGGCGGCCAAGGGCCTGGACCTGCCGTCGGTGACGTTGGCCGGGGTGGTGGCTGCCGACGTCACGCTCAACCTGCCCGACTACCTGGCCCCCGAGCGCACCTTCCAGCTGCTGGCCCAGGTGGCCGGACGGGCGGGGCGTGGTCCGCAGCCCGGGAGGGTCGTGATCCAGACCTACGCGCCCGACCACTACTCGGTGCGCGCGGCGGCGCGGCTGGACGTGGACAGCTTCGCCGACGAGGAGCTGGCCCGACGGCGCCTGCTCGGATACCCGCCGGCCACCGTGCTGGCCCGGTTGCTGGTGTCGGACCCCGACCGCGGACGCGCCGAGTCACGCGCCGCCGCCGCGGCCGCCGCCGTGGCCATCGACGGTGTCGAGGTGCACGGTCCACTGCCGGCATACGTCGTGCGCCGCGCTGGGCGCTGGCGCTTCCAGGTGGTGCTGCGTGCCGCGTCCACGGAGCTGCGGGGAGCGGCGCTGGAGCGGGTTCCGGCCGG
>DASUSP010000197.1:0-6964 GCA_036375035.1 Candidatus Limnocylindria bacterium | reverse complement strand
CCTCCAGCCCAGGATCGCCGTGACCAGGGCCAGGACGTCCAGCAGCAGCAGCCCGCGCACCACGGCTCCCACGTCGCGCATGTGGGACCGCTCCGACTCGTCCAGGACGGGCTGGCGCCCGTCGATGCTGACCTCGAAGTCCCCGGCGAGGAGCAGGTCGCCCAGCATGGCGGTGGTGGCGTCGTGCGCCGTGGCGGGATCGGTCCCCAGCCGCTCCGCCACGGCATGGCGGTCCTGCATGAGCGAGACGACCGGCGGGGCGAAGAGCAGCAGCGGCCCGGTGAGCAGGATGGCCAGCGCCACGCCAACGGCGAACACGAAGCCGACGAAGGGGTGGGCGCGGTGCGAAGTCATCGGTCCAGCGCGAGACGCGCCGATGGCGCGGACGCTAGAGGACCTTGCCGGGCATCCGGCTGACGCCGACGACCATGGAGAGGATCCAGCCCACGATGCTGATCACGATCGAGCCCAGCAGCGCTGCCCAGAAGTCGGCGACGCTGAAGCCCAGGTCCAGCTGCTCGCTGATGGCGCCCACCAGCATCAGCATCAGCGCGTTGATGACGAGCAGGAAGAGGCCCAGCGTGATCATGCTGATCGGGAAGGTCAGGATCCGAAGGATCGGACGCAGGTAGCTGTTCACGAGGCTGAACGCCACCGCCACCAGCAGGAACTTCCACCACCAGTCCTCTGGGCCGCTGCTGAACTCCAGGCCCGGCACGATCTGCACGGCCACCCACAGCGCGGCGGCGTTGACGAGGATCTGGATGACTCGGTCCATACCGCGCACAGGGTAGCCGATGCTGTCCAGCCGGCTAGGCCGGCAGCAGCTTCCCCCGCACCCAGGCGCCACGGACCATGTCGGGGTGCGGCCGGAAGATGAGGCGGCTCATCAGCTCCTCCGGCCCGGCCAGCTCCGCCTCACCGGGAAGCGGGGCCGTCATCGACGGATCGACCACGATCATGTCCGCCTCCTTGCCGGCCTCCAGCGACCCGATCAGGTCTCCCATGCCCAGGGCCCGGGCGCCCTCCAGCGTCCCGATGCGGAGCCAGTCCAGCGGGCGCAGCGGCGGGTGCGGCCCGGCACGGCCGGTCAGGACCAGCACGCGCTGCGTGACGGCGGCGGCCCGCATCACGCTGAAGATCGACAGCTCGGGGCCGGCGGCCAGGTCCGAGCCAAGACCGACCCGGATCCCCGCGTCCAGGTAGCGGCCGATGCGCATCATCCCGCTCGACAGGAACAGGTTGGACGACGGACAGTGGGCCACCACCGCCCCCGATGCCGCCAGCCGCTCGACCTCCGAGTCGGACAGGTGGATCGAATGCGCCAGCACGGTCCGCTCGCCGAGCGCCCCGGCCCGCTCGTAGACGTCCAGGTAGTCACGCGCCCCAGGGAAGAGGCGCTGCACCTCGTGGATCTCGCCGGCGTCCTCCGACAGGTGGGTCTGCCAGTAGGCGCCGTAGTGCGCCGCCAGCCGCGCCGACTCGGCCAGCATCTCGGCGCTGCACGAGACCGCGAAGCGAGGCGTGAAGGCGTAGCGCAGCCTCCCGTCATCGGTCCCGTGCCAACGCTCGCAGAGCTCCGCGGACTGGCGCAGGCTGGTCCCCAGGATTGCCTCCGGCGCGATTCGCTCGTCGTAGGTGATGCGGTCCATCATCACCTTGCCGATCACCGCCCGGAGGCCGTGCTCCTGCGCGGCGGCGAAGGCAGCGTCGGTACTCTCCGGCCAGAGCGCGGAGTAGGCGGCGATCGTCGTCGTCCCCGAGCGCGCGATGGCGCGGTAGACCTGCGGCGCCTGCGCCTCCGCGACCTCGCGGGTGTAGCCGTGCTCCAGCGGGAAGATGTAGCGCTCCAGCCAGGCCAGCAGGTCCATGCCGGAGCCCAGCCCCGCGTTGGGCACCTGCGGCAGGTGCACGTGCAGGTCCACCAGGCCGGGCATCACGACCAGCGGCAGCAGGTCCAGGACCGATGCGGCGGCGTCGGCCCCGGCGGCGGCCTCGTCCCATGGCGCCACCGACGCCAGGCGACCGGCGTCGTCAACGTCCAGCCGCGCGTCGGGCAGGTGAAGGATGCCGCCCTCCGCGAGCGGCGTCAGCAGGCGCGCCCGCAGCGTGAAGGGCGGTCGCTGGGGCAGGGCCGGCGGCGCGGTCACGCCCCGAATGCTAGCGGCGCAGGCGCAGCGCGACGAGGATTGTCGCGAGTCCCACCGTGAACGCGACGGCGTTGGGCACGATCAACGCCCAGTTGCCGAGGGAGATGCCGTACGCGATCCACAGCGCGAACCCGACCTCCAGCACGCCCAGGTAGGCGAGCGAGACATCAGCGGACGAGCGGGTCTCGAACATGCGGCGGATCTGGAGCGTCGGCGAGACTGCCATCAGCACGCCGTAGCTGGCCGCGATGGGGCCGAGCGCATCGGCCATGGTGAACCTCCGGAAACGATGACATGGCGCTCGGGCCTTCGGGACCGCGTTCGCTGGCGGACCGATGTGGATGGACGGCCAGGAGGAGCGCAGGCGCGGTCAGCCCTAGGGTACGGCATCCGCCTGCCGGCCGTGGCGGGGCGCCCATTCGTCGGCCAGCATTGCGTAGATCAGCTCGTCGCCCCACTCTCCCTTGAAGATCTCGTTGTGACGGAAGTGCGCCTCGAGGCGCATGCCCAGCCGCTCCATGACGCGCGCGGAGGCGGTGTTGCGCGCGTCGCAGCTGCCGAAAATGCGGTGCAGGCCCAGCTCCTCGAAGCCCAGGCGCAACAGCACCTCGCTGCCCTCCGTGGCGAAGCCCATCCCCTGGTGTGCCGGATGCGTGATGAAGCCGATCTCTCCCTGGCGGTGCTCCCGGCTGGCCAGCCGCAGGCTGTAGTCGCCCACCAGCTCGCCGGAATCGCGGCGCAGGGCGGCCAGGCGCAGCGCGTCCGATTTCTCGTCGATGCGGGTCATGGGCTTGATCCGCTCCAGCTGGGCCTGCACCTCCTCGATCGAGCGGGTCTCCCAGTACAGGAAGCGGACCACCTCGTGGTCGCTCTGCATGGCGTGCAGCTGCCCCAGGTCGTCGTCGTCGAAGGGCCGCATCAGCAGGCGGTCGGTGAGCAGCGGGAACTTGGGGCGCAGCACCCCGGTGAGGCCGGGCAGGATCATCGGGCGGAGTATGGGGCGGCGGTGCGCAGGATGGCGAGCGCGGCCACGATCCCGATGCCCATGCCGGCGGTGAAGACCGGCCAGGCGAAGTCGGTTGGCGTCCCGCCGCCGAGCACCACGCCGGCGTTCAGCGTGAAGCTGAAGATCACCACCAGGCCGCCGAGCAGCAGCCCGCCCAGGGTCAGGGTGGTGGCTCGCGCCGGGAGGCCCGCCCGGTACCGCCCCGCCAGCGCCAGCCCGAAGGCGACCAGCGCCCCGCTGACGGCTACCGGCGCCCAGACCGGTCCCGCCCACGGCACGGGGATAAGGAACAGGAGGTCCCAGGTGAGCAGGCTGTCCGGCCAGCCCGAGAAGACCCACAGCCAGAAGTAGTAGCCGATGTCCCAGATCCCGAACACAACGGCGGCCCACGCCAGCCGCTCCAGGCCGCTCCGGCCCACCACCCACCCCACGGCGCCGATCATCACCAGGGTGGCCGCCTCGCGACCGACTTCGATCCAGCCCAGGCGGCCGCTGAGCTCGGTCTCCAGGTCGATGGGGAACACGTCGCCCGTGGCCACGCCCAACGCCTGGCGCAGGTAGACGACCACCGCCGACTCGAGGTAGGCCATGGCGAAGGCGAAGGCCACCACGGCCAAGATCAATCCGGCCCTCGGCCACGGTCCGCGCACGCCGGGAGGATAGCGGGCCATCCGCCCCCGAGGCCGATGACCGCCGGCACTGGCAGGAGTCCTGCAGACCACTGAACGTGATCCCCAGACATCAAACCCGAGGAGGCACCCATGGCGACTACACGAACGCGGCCGGCAACACCGACGCGCAGCCGCAACGGCAACGGCGACGCGGCGCCGCACTACGCGCGACTCGGCAAGGAGGCGCACCGCTTCGGCACGGTCCTGGACCTGCCGATCGAGCTCCCCAAGAAGGCGCGCGAGGAGAGCTGCACGCTGCTCAACGAGATCCTTGCCGACACGATGGTGCTCTACGCGCTCTACAAGAAGCATCACTGGAACGTGGCGGGCCCGACCTTCTACCAGCTGCACCTGCTCTTCGACAAGCACGCCGAGGAGCAGCAGGAGCTGATCGACGAGCTGGCCGAGCGTGTCCAGATGCTGGGCGGCGTCTCGGTCGGCGACCCGCGCCACGCGGCGGAGCTGACCACCGTCGAACGTGCCCCCGACGGCGCCGAGGACGTGCCGGCCATGATCACGCGCCTTCTGGAGGCGCATCGGGTGATCATCGGCAAGCTGCGAGAGGGCATCGAGGCGACCGAGAAGAGCAAGGACTGGGGCACCAACGACCTGCTCATGGGCGACGTGCTGCGCCGCCATGAGATGCAGGTCTGGTTCCTGGCCGAGCACCTCGTGGACCTGCCGCTGACCGAGGGCTAGACAGCCGAAGCCGATGACGGGGCGCCACGCGGCGGCGCCCCGGCTGACTGCACTCGCGCAACGCACGGCCACGGGCGTATCGTCCTGCGCACATGCGCAGGCTCCTGATCGCCACGGGCCTCGTGGTCCTGCTGCTGGTTACGGTCCCCATGGCCGCCATGCAGCTCGTCCTGCCCGATGTGGACGCGCCACCGCCCGTCGCCCGCATCCTGGGCGATGCGAAGCGGTACGTGGCGGGCCACCTGGACCTGCCGTTGGCGCACGTTCGCTACATCGGCCTGGAGACCCGCGACGCCGATGACCTGGTGCTGCTGAAGTTCGAGCTGCGCTTCTTCCCGTGGGTCGACCCTGAAGGGGCCTATCTCATCTCGCGCTGCACGCCGCTCGAAGAGCTGGACGTCTTCGCCATGGGCGGCGGGCGTGGCGTCGAGGACTTCGAAACCGACGCGGAGCTCCGCCACCTGCGATCAGGCGAGCAGCCGCCCTGCCAGTAGCAATGCGTCGGTCCCGTTCGGGACCACCAGCCGCTCCCGGAATCAGGGGCCCTTGCGGCACGCCCATTGGGTGACTTTCGACCCTACGAGCGCGGGACATCATGGCCGATGCTTCGCGTATACACGTAACGGGAGGCAGGACCATGACCCGCGTGCTGGTGGTCCATCACGACGTCGACGTGGCCGACATCGAGGTCGATGACCTTCGGCGGGCTGGGTATGAGGTCGACCAGTGTGCCGGCCCCATCGGCGGTGACGCCTGCCCGGTCCTGCACGGCCGTCCGTGCTGGCAGGTGGAGGAGGCCGATGTCCTGGTCTATGACGCCTGGGCCTCGGGTGACGGCCGCCAGGCGCTGATCGACGACCTTCGGGATCTGCATCCGGACAAGCCGGTGGTGCTCACCTCCGGCGGGCTGCTGCTCGACTGGGTCGAGGGTCGCGGACCGCACCGAGTGACGCCGGCCCTGGGTCCTCCGGATCGCAGCGTCCTGGTCGCCGCCGTGGAAGCGGCACTCGAAGGTGGCGCCGACTCGGCGAAGTCATCGGTCCCGAGCAGCCCGCGCACGGAGCCCGTTGCGGCTCATCCTTGGCCGCGCTGGTAGCGTCGACTGACCGCTCGCTGGCACGGCGGGCGTAGAGTAGGGGTGAGCCGGCGGTTCAGCTGCCTCTCCCCCAGGTAGCCGGTCCGCCGGCTCATCGGTGCCTGCAGATCCGGATTGGCACACGCCATGCACGCCGGATCCAGGCAAGGTCGATGATCGGTCCCCGCCTCGAACCGATCGTCGAGCACGCCCGGCTCGGGCCGAGGGGTGAAGGCCCGAGCCTCCACTATCCGGCGGCTATCCGTTGCGTCCGCGCACCCGCACCGGCGGATCTGGCCCGATCCCTGCATTGGATGGTCCCATGGACCCATCAGAACTCAACCGCACGGAAAAATGGCTCGTCATCGTCGGCTATCTGCCGATCATCGCCCTGGGCCTGCTGTTCCTCCTGGCCTAGCTCCCCACGGCATCCCTATCTCGAGCCGCTGAACACTACCGATGTGGTGGCTGCCGTGACGGCCGCCGCGATGATCTTCTTTCGCTTCTCCTCGTCCTTGAGCAGTCCCGCGACAACATCCGCGGCTCTCTTCGCCTGGTCCTCCGACAGCCCGGCCCGCTCCCGGAGTTCCCTGATCAGGTCATCCATGAACCGAGTCCTCCACGGTGTGGTGTAGCGCCCGCCTACAGCAGGCTGAGCCGTCTGCAGCGGATGGCACAAGTGCCCTCAGTCACCAGAAGCGATGGCAATCGGACGACCCAGCGGTACCGTTAGCCGTGCTGGAAGCCCCGTCGCTCGCGCAGACGGTCCCCCAGCCTGCGCAGCGCCTGTTCGGCATAGCGGCCGGAGCCGCTGACGTAGTCATCGAAGGCCGGCCCCTCGCCCAGGGCGACCCACAGCTCACCGAACCGATACAGCCCGGCTACCTGCCAGCCGAGCGGCAACGCGGCCTCGGCCGCGGTCCATGCCTGCGTGAGAGCACCCAGCCCCGCCATCCGCCGATTCTATCTGCGCCAGAAGACCCCGACGAACAGCTCCGCACCACGGACCCCTCGACCCGGAGCAAAGGTCACGGGCCGGGTTCCTGGTCGAGATCGCGGCGGTAAAGGACCACCCGCCACACGCGGATGCCGCCCTCATGCGCGTTGCGGTAGCCGGCCCGGGACATCAGCTGGTTCAGGTCGGCGTGCCGATGGATGAAGTAGCGGGCGGGCTGGCGACGCATGGCCATGACCAGGTTGTAGAGCCGCATGTATGCCCGCATCCACCACACATCGCGTGGGTACGTCAGCCCGACCAGGTGTGGGTGCGATCGCAGGACGGCCCCGATGAGCGACGCCAGGTACGGGTAGCAGCAGATCACCGAATCCATCGTCACGATCTCGGCCGCTGGCAGGTCCGCCG
>DASUSP010000196.1:0-11735 GCA_036375035.1 Candidatus Limnocylindria bacterium | reverse complement strand
AAGCCGCCGGTAAGCGGCGCCGGCCTAGAGTTCAGGTGATCTGATCACTCCGCGGGAGCCCCTGCCCCGCGAGAGGTCGCACAGCGGCCGAACTGCGCACGGGAGCGCTCCGCCCGAGAGGCGTCGAGCGGCGATATCCCGCACTGGCGCCTGCCCGTACACTGCACGGGTGAGCGCGAAGGAGCCGGCGACACCCGGCGGACGCCTGGGCCACCTGCTGGCCACCCGGGACACCGCGGCCGGCGACCCCCACGCCCGCCACCGGTCCGGCGAGATGGTCATCGGCCACCGCGAGGCGCTGATCTACACGCTGGGGAAGGCCGCCGAGCTGGAGCACCTGGTCATGTGCCAGTACCTGTACGCGGCGTTCTCGTTGAAGACGCGTGCCGAGGATGGCGTCACCGAGGAGCTGCTGCCTACCGTGCAGCGCTGGCGCAAGGAACTGCTGCACATCGGTCAGCAGGAGATGCTGCACCTGGCCCTGGTGCAGAACCTGCTCGCCGCGGTTGGTGCCGCTCCCCGATTGGCACGTCCCAACTTCCCGCTGCCGCCCGGAGCGTTCCCGGCGGGTGTCCAGATCGCGCTGCTGCCGTTCGGCGAAGCCGCGCTGCGCCACTTCGCCTTCCTGGAGCGTCCGGAAGGCCACGACATGACCGATGTCGACGAGTTCGCCGCCCTCGCCAAGGCCGAGGAGCTTCCCCACGAAGAAGCCGATGAGATCGGGCCGCACCTGCAGGAGTTCAACACCATCGGCCACCTGTACCGATCCATCGAGAACGGCCTGGGGGAGCTGGCGCGCACGATGGGGGAGGAGCGCCTGTTCATCGGTCCGGCGCAGGCGCAGGCCACCGAGGAGCATTTCCGATGGGGGGAGCTGGTCGCCGTGCGGGACCTGCGGTCGGCGGCGGCCGCAATCGATACGATCGTGGAGCAGGGGGAGGGGGCGCGCGGGGAGTGGCGCGACGCTCATTTTGGCCGCCTGATCCGGATGCTGGACGAGTACATGGAGCTGCGGGCCGCGCATCCCGACTTCAACCCGGTCCGGTCGATCCAGCTGGCCCACGTCCGGGCGCCGGCCAGCGGGGTGGACGTGACGCTGATCGAGGACGCCTTCTCCGCCCGCGTGACCGACCTGCTGAACGCGACCTACGAGGTCCTGCTCCAGCTCCTCGCGCGCTACTTCACGAACAACGGCGAAACGCCCGAGCAGCTGGCCACCCTCGCCGATGTGGCCGTCGGCCTGATGTACGCGGCCATCAAACCGCTGGGCGGTGTCGTGACGCGCATGCCCATCGGGCCGGGGCAGCCGGACCGGACCATCGGTCCCGCCTTCGAGCTCTTCTACGACGTTGACTACCTGCTGCCGCATCGCGACGCCGCGTGGACGCTCATGGAGGAGCGCCTGCGTGAGATCGCGGACCTGGCGACCCGGTGCCGCGACGCCTGCCCGGTCGGCTTCCTGCCGCCGGTGGCCAAGGTGACTGATGCCCTGCGCGCGCAGGCCGATCGCCTGGCCGCCGCGCGTTGATTGTCGTCCGCCCCGCGCGGCCCGAGGAGTACGAGGCGCTCGGCGAGCTGACGGTCGCCGCGTACCGCAGCCTCCAGGACCGCGACCTGCCCGCCAGCCGCGGTTACGAGCCGATCCTGCGGGATGTGGCCGCGCGGGCGCGGCGCAGCGTGGTACTGGCCGCGGAGCTCGACGGCAAGCTGGTCGGCGCGGTCACCTACGTCCCCGGTCCCGGGCCAGATGCCGAGACCGATGACCCCGAGGCGGCGGAGATCCGAATGCTCGCGGTGCTCCCGGCGGCCCGCGGGAGGGGAGTGGGACGCGCGCTGGTGGAGGCCTGCATCGGCCTGGCCCGGGAGGCTCGCCGGCGGCGACTCGTGCTGCACACCCGCTCGGTGATGCAGGACGCGCAGCACATCTACGAGTCGCTGGGTTTTGTGCGCACCCCCGCGCTCGACTTCTCGGTCGAGGGCATCCAGCTGCTCGGCTACACGCTCGAGCTGGAGGGCGTCCGGGACGGGGGCCCGGACCCGGGCAACTAGAGCGCTTCCCCTGCCGCCATGAGCTGCGCGCTGGCGCCGAACATGACCGGTGCCGCCATGACCTGGGTGGTGAGTCGTCGCCCGAGAGGCGTGAGGGCCGCCACCAACGCCTCCCGGGCCGATGCACCCAGGCCGTCGGAGGTGCGCCCGCCGCACGACACCCACGCGCGGGCCCGATCGCCACGCTCGGACACGCGCACGCGTACCGGCTGCGCCAGGCCGACCAGCTCGACCGCGAACTCGACTACCGAACCGTTCATGGCCACAGCATCGGGCCCGAACGTGACAGCTTCTGTGTCGCGACGCGCGACCTGCAACCGCAGTGGCGCCGCAGTCGTCATTACCTAGCGTGCGCATATCGCGCGGGTAGCGCCAGCAGGGAGGGAAAACCGTCATGGCAGGCGAGCAACTAACGCCAAGGGCACCCAGGTCCAGCCGAGCGTGGCAGATGGGGCTGCTGCCCAGCATTCCGATCGCACTGGCGGTCGGCGTCGTGGCCTCCGGCCTGGGCAGCGACTGGCGGCAGACGCTCACCCTCTACCCGACCGACCCGGGACCAGGTGTCGCGCTTTTCGCGACCGGGATCATCGCCGCGCTCGCCATGCTGCTGGGCTTGGCGCTCCTGGTCTCGATGGACTACCCAATCGGGGCCTGGGTCTTCGCGTTCGGCGTGGCGATGATCGCCGGGGCAGCCATCGGCTTCGTGATCGGGCCGCCTCCGGAGTTGGCCCTGGTCCTCGGGTAGACCGGGGCTGTGCGCTATCAGTGCCGGCTGTGGTCCACGGGTCCGCAGGTCCACGACTCCCGTGGTCCACAAGGGGCCGTGACGCGAGCACAGATGCGCGTCGGCCCCCAGGCGGTCACCCGGGGGCCGAAGGCGTGGGTCTCAGTGACACATCAGCCAGCAGCGTCGTAGCTGATGCTGCCAACCCACTCAGAGTGGGTGATGAAATCCACCGCGTAGTCCCCCATGCCGACCCCCGTTCCGCTGCCGGTCGCGCCTGCGAACCGTCCGGTGCCGCCGGTGACCTCCCACGACTGGATGGTCAGGTAGCTGTACCGCTCGTCGAACGTGAACGTCACGTCATACGACACGACCAGCATGTCGCCGTTCGCGGCGGTCATGATCGCCTGGCCATCCTCAACCCAGCCCTCGCCAGCCTGGAAGTCGACCCGCGTGCAGTGTGTCTGCTGCCACGCCACGCGACCGAGATGGGTGACGACGCCCGAGCCGGTGGTGGCGAAGTCCCACGCGCCTCCTTCGCAGGATGGCGGCAGGTACGAACCGTCAGGCGGGTCGTGCGTCGTGATGGAGGCACGGAACGGGACCAGGTGGCCGGGGTCCCCGTGATTCGCCGTCACCGGTCCGGCGACTGCCAGGGTGAGCACGGCGCTCACCGCCATCATCGCCGCCAATTGCCAACGTGCCGCTGAACGCCTTGCCATGGGGTCCTCCCGCCCGCCGGTCCCGGATCCGGCAGCGCGACCCTGGAGGATCGGCGAGCTCATGCAACGATCGGGCCACGCAGATCTGGTGGCTCCGCAGCGCCACGCTATGGACGGGGGCTTCATGGCCCAAGGGCCGGAAGTAACCGCTTCCGGGACGTCTCCGGCTCCCCAGCCGGGACAGGTCGAGCCGAGTCGCTGGCTAGGGCTCGCCCAGCCAGGTAACGGCGAGCGTGCGGCAGCGTCCAGCGATCACCTGGTCCTTCGTGCACGGCAGCGTGATGCCCGGATCTGCCTCCTCGCGCGTGCCGAAGGCGAAGAAGCGGTCGTCGACCACCTTGACCAGGCTGACCAGTCCATCCAGCGTGGCTCCCGTCTCCCAGGCGGATCCGTCGAAGGAATACCAGAGCGTCGAGGTGGTTGCCTCGGTGGTCCAGGCCACCAATCCGGATGATCCGCCCCCGATGCGCTGGTTCGACCAGGCCGGCGTGCCCGGCTCGGCGGCCAGGAACGGCGGTTCATCGGCGAGCGGCTCCCAGCTCGCGCCGTCGCTGGAGGACCACATGGCGCGGACCTGCCCCTCGCCCTGGCCACGCCAGCCCAGGGCCAGGTAGACGTCACCGATCGTGACCACCTGCTCGACCAGCGTGTCCAGGAACGGTTCGGGATCGTCGATGCGCTGCCAGGCTGTGCCGTCGGCCGAGACCCACGGAGCGCCGGCGTACGGATCGGTCCCGACGTCGACTTCGCAGCCCACGTCGCAGATCGGCTCCTCCAGCCAACGCCCCCAACCGATGTAGCCGTCCTCGACCCCGATGACACCGGATACCCAGCCGCCGCCGGTCCCCGCGCTGGTCAGCTCCGCGAGCTCCCAGATCGCTCCATCCTGCGAGACCCAGACGGCTGGCCGCGTCGTGCCGCCGTAGCCGCAGGCGCCGATGGCTCCGACCACGACGACCGAGGAGCCGGACGATGCCAGGCTCGTCGGGCACGCCTCCTCGCCCAGGTCCATCGCCGCCCACGGGCCTTCGGGGCCATCGGCCACGTAGACGGTGGGAACAGACGGGCCCCAGGCCAGGACGACAAGCCTGTCGGCCACTGCGGCGACGTGGGCCGGTGCCAGTCCGGCCCAGAGCGCGTCCGCCGGCGCCGTCGTCACGGGCAGGACGGTCCATTCGGTCCCATCGGCGCTGAGCCAGATTGCCGCGGATGACGAACTCTCCTCGGCCGTGGTCCCGCCCACGCCCAGGTAGCCGCCGTCGTACGCGATCACGTCGGTGAGCACGGGTCCGGACTCGCCGGTGAGATGGGACCAGTCGATGGAACCGACCTGCAGCGTCGGCGAGGCCGTCGGCTCGATCGAGGGCGATGTCGAAGCGGTCGGGCTTGGACGCTGGGTCGCGCTTTGGGCAGCGCTGGGGCCGGCGCTGGAACTGGGCGCACCGACGCACGCGCTGAGGGCGAGCACGAGAGTGGCGAGAACGGGTAGCGTGGAGCGGCTGGATGCTTCGGCCGGGGGTCGTGTGCTCATGCCGGGAACGCTAAGAGCGGGACACTGCGGCGAGAATGCGGCCAGGGCCCACCCCAGCCGGGCGCGCTGTTGGCAGGCCTCGCCATACTCGATGCGAGAAGGAGGGGCGTAGGCTGAGCACCCAGATCAGGCTCCGCGAAACGACAGCCAATGACTACCCGGAGCTGAGCGAGCTGTTCGCGAGGGTGTATCCGAACGACCCGCCGCTCGCCCCGGAGACAATGAAGTGGCTGATGGAGCGCGGGGACCCGGAGCGACCCAACGCCAGGATCGTGGCGGAGACGGATGGCAGCATCATCGGCTCCGGCTACCTGCGCGGCGCTCCGCCCCTCCCGGATCTCCTGCTGAACATCGAGGTCGATCCGGCGTACCGTCGGCGGGGGATCGGCACCAGGCTGCTGCACGCCGTGGACGCCGCCGATGAGCGCCGCCTCCCCACGCTGATGATGATCGTGGAGACCGATGCCGCGTCGCTAGCCTTCGCACGCCACCATGGCTTCGTGGAGCGCGACCGCCAATCGGAGTCGGTGCTGGACCTGGCGTTGTTCGACCCCGGTGCCTTCGCCGATGTGCGCGAAGCGGCCGTCGCGCAGGGCATCGCCTTCAAGACCATGGCCGAGGTCGACTCGCCCGAGATGCGGCAGCGCCTCTTCCGCATGGGCGACCGTGTCTCGCAGGACATGCCGACAAAGGATCCGCTTCCGCCGATGACCTACGAGGCGTTCGCCAGCACCTGGCTGGATGCGCCGCATTCGCGTCCCGACCTGCTCGTCATCGGCTTCGACGGGGGCGATCCGGTCGCGGTCTCCATGGTCAACGTCTATCCGAACGGAAACGCCTACAACTGGATGACCGGCACCATGCCCTCGCACCGCGGTCGCGGCCTGGGGCTGGCGGTCAAGGTGGAAGCTTTGCGGCGGGCGAAGGAGGCCGGCGTCACCGAGGTCCGGACCGACAACCACGAGCGAAATGCGCCGATGCTGGCCATCAACCGCCGGCTCGGCTACAGGACCTTGCCGGCCATCGTGTGGCTCGTCCGAGAGCCCTCGCCGCCAACATCGGCAACAGTGCGCAGGCGCCGAACGCCCACGGCGAAGTAGTGGAGGCCTCCCGCCCCCGGGCCCGACAAGGCATGGCCACAAGTCGCGACACTTGAGCTGTCGCAGCCTGGCCCGATACTGAGCCTGTGCCACTCACCGACCTGCCCGCATCATCTCTCGCAGCCGGCTCCGACCGGCATACACACCGATCCTCGGCGCGCTTCGTCGGGGGGAGCCGCCGAGGGTCGGTGATCTCGCCGTGACCGAGGAAACGGTGCTCTTCTCTGGTGAGCTGGGTACCCAGCGCGTCCGCGTCTGGCTGCAGCCGGAGGGCGGGGGAGTGGCGCTGAACAGCCACGATATCGGTCCAGGGCTGGAGCCCTTCTTTGGGGAGGACGAGATCGAGACCTTCCTGACCATCCGCCCCACGCAGCTGGCGGAGCTGGCGCGCCTGCTGGGTTGCCCGCCCGACGCCGGGGAGGTCATCGCTGCCCTGGCGGACCGATACCGCGGCGACTCGGCGGCCACCACCCACCTGCGTGCCCTGCTGGACGAGCACGGCATCGCCTATGACTTCCACATCTTCTGAACCGATGCAGCCGCCGGCTGACGAGGTCTGCGCCGTCTGCGGCCGGGACCTCTGGGCCGATGGGCTGGAGCCCGCCCGTGACGGTGACGCCTGGATCTGCGGGGACTGCGATGCCGCGCGCAACTTCGACGTCCTGGACTTCTGAACGGAAGGTCATCGACCTTGTGGGCAGCGCTAACCCGACTGAGATGCTGTCGCCTTTGCGATAGAGATTTCGTCCGCCCACCCCTTGTATCTGCTGCGCCAGGCAGTAGCCTGTGCCTTGGGCGATGGGCACTCGCCGGTCGCATGAAATTCGGGGAAGGAGTCACCAAACATGGCATCCGACGAGACCAAGGACCTCGAGAACCAGGACGCGGACGTCGAGGGACACAAGGTCTCTCGCGAGGTCTTCTCGCGCGAAGGCGCCGACGACGACGACACCGAGGGACACAAGCTCTCCCGCGAGTAAGCCCCCCGGCACTCGTGGTTCCGGCCGCCGCGATCGCTTTCGGAGCGATCCTGGCGGCCTTTCTGTAGGCTGCCGCCCGTGGATCAGCCGCCGGTCGAGACGCATCGGTTGGACAACGGCCTGCACGTCGTCCTTGTACCGGACGACCGGGTGCCGGTGGTGAGTGCGAGCCTGTGGTACGCCGTCGGCTCCGCCCACGAGCAGAAGGGACGCAGCGGATTCGCGCACCTGTTCGAGCACATGATGTTCCAGGGCTCGGCGCACGTCGCGAAGGGCGAGCATTTCGGGCTGGTCCAGGCCGCCGGCGGACGCGCCAACGCGTATACCGGCCTAGACGCAACGGTCTACAACGACACGGTCCCGAGCCACGAGCTGGAGCTGGTCCTCTGGTTGGAGGCCGATCGGATGGCCACCCTGGCCGATGCCCTCACCAAGGAGAAACTCGACAACCAGCGCAGCGTGGTGCAGAACGAGCGCCGCAAGCGCGTCGACAACGTGCCGTACGGCAGCTGGGAGGAGCGCTCCCACCCGCTGGCCTTTCTGCCGGAGCATCCCTACCACCACTCCGCCTGGGGCTCCATGGACGAGCTGGCGGCGGCGAGCCTGGCCGAGGTGTGCGACTTCTTCACGGCCCACTACCTGCCGAACAACGCCGTGCTCACGCTGGTCGGTGACCTCGAGCCCGGCCGCGCGGTTGCCCTGGTCGAGCGCCATTTCGGTCCGATTCCAGCCGGCTCCGACCCACCCGGGCCTCCGGGTCGGACCGATGCCGTGGCCGAGGGCGGCGCCCGCACCGAAGTGCGCGGCCAGGGGCCACTGCCCCGCCTCTACGTCGCCTGCACCGTGCCGGCCTTCGGCGAGGACGGCTACCACGCGGCCGATCTCAGCGTGGACCTGCTGGCGACGGGTCGCGCGTCTCGCCTGCAACGGACGCTGGTGCGGGGGTCACAGCTGGCGCAGGCTGTAGAGGCGTGGATCACCGAGTTGCGACTTGGTGCGTCCCTGATCCTGTTCGAGGTGACGGGGCGTCCCGGCGTCGCGATGGGTGCCCTGGAGGCAGCGGTCGACGCCGAACTGGACCGCCTGGCGGCAGAAGCACCCGTGGCGGAGGAGCTGGAGCGTGTGCGCACCCATCGTCGGGCGCGGCGGGCGAAGCTGTGGGAGAAGGCGCGGGATCGCGCGGACCGCATCGGCCTGTACGCCTGCCTGCTGGGCGACCCGCTGCCGGCCTTCGGCGAGCGTGAGCGCGACGCCGACATCGGTCCGGAGCAGGTGGTGGAGACGGCGCGGACCTGGCTGGCCCGGAGCCGGCGGAGCTACCTCTGGTATCTGCCCTAGCCGGCGGGGCGCTCGTTGTCGGCCACGGCCGCTAGCACGGCCTTGACCTCGAACGGGGTGAGGCCCGGATGCTTCGACAGGATGAGCGCTACCAGGGCGGTGATGTGCGGCGCGGCAAAGGAGTTGCCAGTGGCCACCGTCTCGATACCGCCCCGCCAGGCGACCGGCACGTCCATGCCCCACGCCCCGAACTCGACCGGCGGAGAGGGGTTGTAGTAGAAGCGCCAGGGGTCCGGCTCGGCGTGGGCGGCCACGCTGAAGACGCTGCTGAACAGGGATGGGTAGCTTGGCCCCTGGACGTTGTTGGCGGCGCTGACCAGCATGACGCGCTTGAAGTAGGCCTGGTCCGCCAGGTCGTAGAAGGTGGGGAGCAGGACCTCGCTCTTGCTGGACAGGCTGAGGTTCGCGACTTGGACCGGCCGCTCGATGAGGTGGTCGATCCCCGCGGCGAAGGCAATGCCCTTCCCGCGCAGGTCCGATCCCAGCACCCGGACCGATACCAGCTCCACCTCCGGGGCCATGCTCACGATGATCCCGCCACACGCGGTCCCGTGGCCAAAGAGGTCCGTCCCATCGTCCGGGACGATGAGCGGCTCGCCGTCCTTCGCCAGCTCTACGGTCAGGCTCTCGACCAGGCGGCCCTTGAGCGCCGGGTGATCGGCCTCCACGCCGGAGTCGACGATGCCAACGCACACGCCCGCGCCGGTCGCGCCGCCCCATGCCCACTCGCGGTCGATGCGCTCCAGCGCGGGCAGGCGCGAGAGCGACTGACGGGAGTCGTCGGCGAAGGGCTGGGACCATGCGGGCAGCTCGTCGAAGAGGGGCAGCGGGATTCTCCTGACGCTCTAGCGGCGGCCGAATCGGCCGCGATGTGACTGGTGCGTGGCCACGACATCCAGGATGTCACCCACCAGGTCCAGCTCTCTCTCGCCAAGATCGCGGAGCCGGCTGACCTGGTCCACCAGGGCCCAGAAGGGCGTGGCCGCATTCTCGTCCAAACCGATGGTTGCCTGGCTGACCAGTGCGCGCACCTGCTCATCGGTCAGGTCCGGCGCCAGCTGCGCCAGCGATTCGGTCAGCAGGCTGGGCAGATCGTGCTGGACGCGAGTGCCGGCGATGGCCGCCGCCGCCTGGGCTGCGAAGCCGGCGAGCAGCTCCATGTCCCGTGGGCTGAACGTCTCGCCGGCCTCCTTGTCGAGCGCCTGGAGCACGCCCACCACCTCGTTGTCGCTGACCAGTGGCACGGCGGCGACGCTGCGTGGCACGTAGCCGGTTCGCTCCGCGACCTGGCGATCGAAGCGAGGGTCCGAGGTGATGTCGGAGAGGGCCACCGACTCGCCGGTGGAGTACACATAGCCCACGATCCCCTCGGTCGGGGCCACGGATATGCCCACCACGTCCGACCCGTGCTCACCGCCGGCGACGCGGAACTCGAGGCGGTCGGGGTTGCGCTCGAACAGCGCGATCGAGGCGGCCTCGGACCCGAAGAGGCTGACCGTGGCATCGACGATCAGCTGCAAGAGCCTCTCCTCCGAGTGGACCTGGAAGCGGCCGGCGGCGGCCGCGCGGCGGGCGGCCTCCTGGAGTGCGAGGATCCCGGTGCGCACGGTGGCATCCTCGTCCTGGACCTGGTCCTCCGGCGGTGGCATCGGGCGATTCTTCCACGGCGGCGCGGGCCGCGGCAACCTCGTGCCGCGCGGGGCCTCTCGCGCGCGTACGATGGCGGAATGGCGAGTGTCCCGGCAGCCGGCGCGGCTCACGCGGCCCAGCAGATCCGGTTCACGCGGACGCGGGACGGCGTGCGGATCGCGCATGCGCGTCATGGCACGGGCCCGCCGCTGGTGGCGGTGGCCTGCTGGCTGAGCCATCTCCAGCATGACTGGCAGAGCCCGGTGTGGCGACACTTCCTGGCCGACATCGGCCAATTCACGACCCTGATCCGGTACGACATCCGGGGGCACGGTCTCTCGGACTGGTCCGTAGAGGACTACTCCCTGGACGCCCTTCTCTCCGACCTCGAGGCGGTGATCGAGGCTCAGAGCCTCGACCGCTTCGCCCTGATGGGCATGTCCGGCTACAGCCCAGTGGCGATTGCCTATGCCCTGCGCCACCCTGAGCGGGTGACGCGCCTCGTCCTGTACGGCGGCTGGGCCGGGATCCCGCCCATCGAGACCGAGGAGGAGCGTGACGAGGAGGTCGCATGGGAGGCCATGCTGCGCGCCGGCTGGGCCCGGCAGGACCCGATCTTCCGTCGGGTGTTCACGCAGGCCTTCATCCCAGATGCCAACGAGGAGCAGATGCGCTGGTTCGACGAGCTGCAGCGCATGTCGACATCGGCCCACAACATCCTCACCGCACGTGCGGCGCGCCGCTCGATCAATCTCACCGACCAGCTCGGCGAGCTGCGTGTGCCCACGCTGGTGCTGCACGCCGTGGGAGACGCCATGAACGAGTTCGAGCTTGCCCATGATCTGGCCAGCCGGGTTCCGGACGCCAGGCTGGTCCCCCTCGACTCTCGGAATCACATCCTCCTGGGCGACGAGCCGGCGTGGAGCGTTTTCCTGGACGAGCTACGTCGCTTCATGGAGGCCGATCGCGACGAGTCCCTGCCTGCCGTTCCACCCGGCCTGGCGGCGCTCTCCGAGCGGGAGCTCGAAGTCCTTCGGCTGGCCGCCGCCGGCCTGGACAATGCCGCCATAGCGCGGGAGCTCGTCCTCAGCGTGCGGACCGTGGAGCGCCACCTCTCGAACGCCTACGTCAAGCTTGGAGTGGCCGGCAAGTCGGCCCGCTCGGCCGCGGTCGCCGCGGTCGTCCGGCACAGCCTGGACTGACCCCGAAGTACGTGCATCCCGCCACTTGTGCGCGGGTGATCGCCGCATGTTTGCGTGTACGCGCCGATGCCGCGGTTTCCCCCCATCCCTAGCGTCCTCCGTGAAGCCGCAGCCCGCGGCGAACGAAAGAGGTGACGCGCATGACGGGAGCGGTAATCACGCAGACGGAGCGTCGGTACGCGGCCGACGCCTCGGCCGCGCGGCAGACCCCGGAGGTGCGGGCGACCCTTGCCAACGGGCGTGCCAGGCTCAGCGCCGGGCCGTTCAACTGGGAAGCGGACCTTTCAGCCCCGCTGGGCGGCGGCAACCTGGCGCCCAGTCCCACCGCGTATCTGCTCGGCGCGCTGGCCGGCTGCGCGGTGGCGTTCCTGCACGACACCGTGGCGCCCCAGCTGGGGATGACCATCGACGACGTGACGGCGATCGCCCGCTGCCGGACGGACGCGCGCGGCCTCCTCGG
>DASUSP010000195.1:0-21955 GCA_036375035.1 Candidatus Limnocylindria bacterium | reverse complement strand
CCTGCTCAACGAGCTGCTGGCGCCCGACTGGCCGATGCCGCTGATCGACACCGAGGAGCTCCGACGAGCGCGGGCCGCCTTCGTGGCCCGATTCTGCGAGCGGCCCTTCTACTTCGTCCGCGCCGCGAACCCACAGGTCCTGATGGACGAGGTCGACCGAGTCCTTTGATCGCGATCGAGCCAGGCACGACGACCATGCGCAGCTTCGACTACCGGCGCCCCACGTCCCTGCAGGAGGCGGTGGCGCTGCTCGCGGAGCACGGTCCAGCCGCCCAGGTCCTGGCGGGCGGAACCGACCTGGTGATCGGGCTGCGAGACAGGACCGTCGACCCCGACGTGGTGGTTGATCTGAAGTGGATCCCGGACCTGTGGCCGGGCATCGCCGAGCGCGACGGATGGCTGGCGATCAGCGCCGGCACCACCATGAGCCAGATCTCCGCCGATCCGGCCGTGCGGCGCCACTTCCCGGCCCTGATCGAGGCCGCCGACGTGGTGGGATCGGTCCAGATCCGGAACCGGGCCACGCTGGCCGGCAACATCTGCAATGCCTCGCCGGCGGCCGACACCGCGCCTCCGCTGCTGGTCTTCGGGGCGCGGGTCGTGGCCGTCGGGCCGGACGGCAGGCGCACCATCCCCATCGACGAGTTCTTCGTCCGCTCGAGGGTGACGACCCTGCAGCGCGGGGAGCTGGTGGCCGCGGTCGAGCTCCCGGTCCCGGGCGAACCGATCGGGGCAGCCTACCTGCGCCTCACGCGGCGCCGCGGGACCGATCTGGCGTCGATCACCATGTGTGCCGCCGTCGAGCGTTCGGGCGTGGCCCGCCTGGCGTACGGGAGCGTGGGGCCGCGGCCGCTCCTGTTCACCGACGAGTCCGGCGTGCTGGCCGACCCGTCGGCGTCCGACGGGGCCAGGGAGGCCATCCTGGAACGCATGCTGGAGCCTGCCAGGCCGTCGCCACGCTCGGTGCGCGCCAGCCCGGAGTACAGGCTGGCGATGCTGCGCGTCCTCGCCCGGCGGGCGCTGGCAGCGGCCATCCAACGACTCGGGGGAGGTGCCTGACGTGCCCGATCGACTGACCGTCGAACTGACCGTGAACGGCGCGCCGCGGCGGGTCGAGGTGGCGGTGCACCACACCCTGCTCGACGTGCTGCGCGACCAGGTCGGCCTGACCGGGACGAAGGAGTGCTGCGTCGTGGGCGAGTGCGGGGCCTGCACCGTCATCGTCGACGGACTGCCGGTGAACTCCTGCCTGATGCTCGCGGTCGAGGCCGACGGCCACGAGGTCCGCACCGTCGAGGGGCTGGCCCGGGTCGGGCAGCTCAACGAGCTGCAGCAGGCGTTCCTGGACCGCGGGGCGACGCAGTGCGGCTTCTGCATCCCCGGCCAGCTGATGGCGGCCCAGGCCCTGCTCGAGAAGAACCCCGACCCGACGGTCGCCGAGATCCACGAGGCGCTGGCCGGCAACCTGTGCCGATGCGCCGGCTACGAGCAGATCACCGAGGCGGTGCTGACGGCCGCCGAGGCGATGCGCCGATGAACGGAGGACGGGTCGGCGACTCTCCACGGCGGGTCGGCGGGCACGGCCGGGTCACCGGCGCGCAGCAGTACGTGGCCGACATCCACCTCCCCGACGAGCTGCACGTCGAGCTGGTGACGCTCGACTGCGCGCGCGCCCGGATCGTCTCGATCGACGCATCGGACGCGCTGGCCGTACCGGGCGTGCAGCTGGTGATGACGCCCGATGACCTGCCAGAACCCATGCCCCGGTTCGGCCCGCAGTTCCGGGACCGGCCGATCCTGGCGGTCGGCGAGACGAAGTTCCATGGCGATCCGGTGGCCGCGGTCGCAGCCGAGACAAAGGATGCCGCCGAGGAGGGCGCTCGACGGGTTCGCGTGGACTACGAGGAGCTCCCGGCGGTCTTCACCATCGGCGGCGCCCTGGCCCCCGACGCTCCGCTCGTGCAGGACCCATCCCTGCGGCCCGGCGATCCGCTGGCGGGATCCAACGTGCTGCGAGAGCACCGCTACGGGTGGGGCGATGTCGACGCCGCCGAGGCGGATCTCGTGGTCGAGAACAGCTACGTCTTCCCGATGGTCACCCACTTCGCCATCGAGCCGCACGCGTTCATCGCCGCGCCGGACGAGGAGGGGCTGACGATCTGGAGCTCGATCCAGCACCCGTACTGGCTGCAGCGCGTCATCGCTGAGCTGGTTGAACTCCCGCTGGCCCGGGTGCGCGTCGTGGCACCCGACCCGGGGGGCGCGTTCGGCGGGAAGCAGCACGCCAAGTACGAACCGCTGGTCGCGTTCATGGCCCTGCGCGCCGGTAGGCCGGTCCGGCTGGTCCTGAGCCTGGAGCAGACGTTCCAGGCGGTACGCCGCAACTCGGCGGAGATCCGGGTGCGCACCGGGTTCCGGTCCGACGGGGCGGTCACCTTCCGCGAGATCCACGCCGACTACCTGCTCGGCGCCTACGCCGACATCTCCGACCGCGTGGTCGGGAAGGGAGCGTACCCGGGCAACGGGCCGTACCGGGTCCCTGCCTCGCGCATCGTGGCGCGCTCCATCCTGTCCCACACCACGCCATCGACCGCGTTCCGCGGCTTCGGGGCGCCCCAGGTCAACTGGGCTGTCGAGTCGAACCTGGACGAGGGGGCGCGCGCGCTCGGCCTGGACGGGCTGGAGATCCGGCGTCGGAACATCGCCGCGCGCGGCGACAGGTTCCTCCCCTACGACACCCCGGCCGACGGTGACTGGCAGCAGACGCTGGATCGCGCCGCCGAGCTGGTGGGCTGGGATCGTCCGTTGCCCGATGGCCACGGCCGCGGCATCGCCCTGGGCATCAAGCTCGGGCCGACGACCGGCCTCTCGCACGCGACCGTGCGCTTCCTGGGCGACGGCAGCGTGCTGGTCCTGGCCGGAACGTCGGACATGGGGCAGGGGGCACGCACCGTTTTCGCCCAGGTCGCGTCGGAGGAGCTGGGCGTGCCGCTCGGCCGCATCACCGTGGTCAGCGGCGACACCCACATCGTCCCCTACGACCAGCAGACCTCGGCCAGCCGGTCGAGCGTCCTGATGGGCAACGCCATCCTGGACGCGTGCCGCGACCTGCACGAGCAGCTGCGCGAGATGGCGGCACGCGCCGACGGCCTCGACCCCGCCAGGGTGTCCGTGGAGCGGGGCGTCGCGCGCCTGCCGGACCGTGAGGTCCCGCTGGTGGAGGTGCTGAAGGTTGGCCTGGGCAAGCTCGGCGGCGAGCTGATCGGGAACGGCGTCGTGCGCAAGGAGGCGGAGCCCGACCACCCGCTGGGCGGGACCGCGGCCTTCTACGAGCTCAACTGCACGGCGATCGAGGCCACAGTGGACGAGGGCACCGGCGAGGTCGTCCTGGTCCGGCACGCGACCGTCTCCGACGTGGGCAAGGCCCTGAACCCGATGCAGGTCCGGATGCAGGATGAGGGCGCGGCGATCATGGGACTGGGCCACACCCTCATGGAGCACTACATCTACGACGAGAACGGCCGCCTCCGCAACCTGGGGGCGATCGACTACCGAATCCCCACCAGCAAGGACCTGCCGCTGGAGATGGTGAGCGAGATCGTCGAGAACGAGGACGGCCCCGGCCCGTACGGCGCTAAGGGGATGAGCGAGGGGGCCCTGCTGTGCGTGGCGCCGGCCGTGGCGGCGGCGGTGCAGCAGGCGACCGGCGTCACCATCCGCGACCTGCCGCTCACCCCGCAGCGCGTCTGGGAGGCGCTCGAGGAGCGGCGTCGCAGCCGCGAGCCGGAGGTGGTTTCATGACCGAGCCAGGAGAGGTTGGACCGATCGCCGGGCAGTCGCCCGAGCAGGTGGTGCGTGCGGCGGGGCTGGTGCGCGAGGGACGGATGATCTCCATGGCGGCTGCCCGCTTCCCGGGCATGCCGCTCTTCCCGGGGCACCCGCCATTCCAGGTCCTGAACTACCGGACACCGCGCGGCATCCGGGTGACCGGCGCGCAACCGTGGGGCCCGATCAATGACGCCGGCCTGGGCTACATGGCCGAGTACGTCATGGCGACCTCGCACTCCGGCGCGCACATGGATGCGCTGGCCCACATGACCGTCGGCGACGACATGCACTGGTACGGCGGGGGGTCATCGGACGCGCACCTGACCGACTTCGGCCCCAGCTACGGTGACGCGTCGAAGATGCCGCCGTTCTTCACCCGCGGCGTGCTGCTGGATGCGGCCGGCCACCGGGGCCTCGACTGCCTCCCGGCCGGATCGGCGATCGACGCGGCCGAGCTGGAGGCGATCTGCGCCGCCCAGGGGGTTACCGTCCAGCCCTGGGACGTGGTGGTGATCCGCACCGGCTACATGGGCCTCTGGCCCGACGCCGAGCGCATGGCCGCCCACCGTACCCCCGGCCCCGACATCTCGGCGGCTCGCTGGCTGCTGGAGCGGGGGGTCGTGGCCACCGGCACCGATACCGAGACCTACGAGGTCCAGCCGGCACCCGACCCGGGCCCCACCGGGAATCCGCAGCCGGTGCACACGCTGCTCCTCATCGAGAACGGCATCTACCTGATGGAGAGCCTGGACCTCGAGGAGCTCGCCCGCCAGAAGGTCCACGAGTTCCTGTTCGTGGCGTTGCCCCTGAAGATCCGCGGCGCGACCGGCTCGATGGTCGACCCGATCGCCGTCATCTGACCAGAGTGAGCCGACGAGGAAGCCCTGCCTTGAGCTACGTATACGCATTCGACCATTCGCACGACGTCGGCCACGACGCGCTCAAGCGGCTCATCGGCGGGAAGGCCACGAACCTGCACGTGATGGCGACCCACCTGGGCCTTCCCGTACCCCCGGGCTTCACGATCACGACCAGCGCCTGCATGGACTACCTGGCGGGCGGATGGCCGGATGGCATGGAGGACGAGCTGCGGGAGCACATGGCCCGCGTGGAGCGGGCCATCGGCAGCCGGTTCGGCGATCCGGCCGATCCGCTGCTCGTCAGCGTGCGGTCGGGTGCGCCCGTTTCGATGCCGGGGATGATGGACACCATCCTCAACCTGGGCCTGAATGCCGAAACGGTGGAGGGCCTGGCCGGGACGTCGGGAGAGCCGCGCTTCGCGGCCGACTGCCACGCGCGTTTCATGAGCATGTACCGCGCCATCGTGGGCGTGGAGAAGGTGCCGGAGGACCCCTGGGAGCAGCTGCACGGCGCCGTGCAGGCCGTCTTCCGCTCCTGGAACAGCAGCCGGGCGCGGGCGTACCGCGCCCACGAGGGGATCCCCGACGATCTCGGCACCGCGGTCACCGTGCAGGCCATGGTCTTCGGCAATCGCGGGCCGGACTCCGGCACCGGTGTTCTCTTCACGCGGAACCCGGCCACGGGCGAGGCAACGCCGTACGGTGATGTGATGTTCGACGCCCAGGGCGAGGACGTCGTGGCCGGCGACCACAATACCCAGCCGATCTCGGTCCTGGACGAGCGCATGCCCGATGTCGCCGAGGAGCTGCGCCGCGACGCGGGCATCCTGGAGCGCCACTACGCGGACCTGTGCGACATCGAGTTCACCATCGATCGCGGCAAGCTGTGGCTTCTCCAAGTCCGGGTCGGCAAGCGCAGTCCGCAGGCCGCGCTCCGCATCGCCAAGGAGATGGCCGAGGAGGAGGGCTTCCCCGTGGACCGGGCGGAGGCCGTTCGTCGCGTGGCCGACCTGCTCGCCGAGCCGCCGATGGTGCCTGGCGAGCGGCCGCCAGACAGCGAGGTCCTGGCCAGCGGCCTGGGCGCCTCGCCGGGGATTGCCTGCGGGGAGATCGTGACGGACGCGGACGACGCGGTCGCCGCGTCCGAGGAGGGTCGCAGCGTCATCCTGGTGCGCAACGAGACCTCGCCCGAGGACGTGCACGGCATGGCGCGCGCCGCGGGCATCCTGACCGCCAGCGGCGGCCTGGCCAGCCACGCCGCCGTCGTGGCCCGCGGCTGGGGCGTGCCGGCCGTGGTCGGCGCCGATGCGGTGCGCGTCGAGGACGGCGCGATCTGGATCGGCGATCAGCGGCTGGCAGCCGGCACGACGATCACCATCGACGGCACGACCGGGGAGGTGCTCTCCGGAGCGGTCGTCCACGAGCGCGAGGTCGTGCCGGAGGCATCGGTCCTGGCCGCCTGGGCGCGAGAGCTGGGAATCGACGTCCGGGTCCCCCGGCCGGAGGCGATCGCCGAAGAAACCGAGACGGCAGAGCTGACCCGCGAGGACGCGCTCCGCGCCCTTCTCATCAAGGGATACGCCACGCCGGAGATGCTCGGGGCGTGCTTCTTCGCGCGAGCGGAGGATGCAGCCGCGCTCCTGGATCGGCTCGCCGCCGATGGCCTGGTTGAGATGGCCGCGGGCTCGTTCCGCCTCGCCGAGGACGGGAAGACGGTGGCCTCTGAGCTGATCGCTTCCGACCGCGAGGCGTGGGGCAGCGACCAGGCCCTGGCAGCGCTGGACCGCTTCCTTGAGCTCGACGCGCGGATGAAGCAGACCGTGACCGATTGGCAGATGCGGACGGTGGACGGCGAGCAGCAGTTCAACGACCACACCGACGCCGCGTACGACCGCTCGGTCCTCGACCGGCTCGCGTCGCTGCACGACGACGCGGTGGCCTGGCTGCGGCCGCTGGTGGAACGGCTGCCGCGCCTGCAGCGCTACCAGGCCCGCCTGGAGCGCGCCGCGGCCCTGGCGCTGAACGGCGACCAGGCGTACGTCGCCTCACCGCGGGTCGATAGCTACCACTCCGTCTGGTTCGAGCTGCACGAGGAGCTGATCCAGCTCGCCGGCCGGACGCGCGCCGAGGAGGTCGCCGCCGGACGCGCCTGATCCGGCTACGGGTTGACGATGATCTTGATCGCCCCGCTGGACCGATCGTTGAAGGTGTCGATCGCTCGCTGGTACTGAGCCAGCGGGAATCGATGGGTGATCATCTCGGCCACACGCATCCGTCCCTGGGCCACGTGGGGCATCACCCGTCGCATCTCCCCGGCCGAGGCTCTCGAGCCCACCAGCTCGAGCTCGTCGAGCACGAGCTTCTGCAGGGGGATCTCCACGCTCTGGGTGGGGATGCCGACCGCCGCACAGCGGCCGCCGCGGCGGAGCATGTCCAGCGCCCAGCGCACAGTCTCGGGCACGCCGGCGCACTCCAGCACGACGTCCGCACCGAGTCCCTCGGTCATGGCGCGCACGGTCGCCACCGGGTCGCCCGCCGTCGAGTCGACCGCCTCGAGGCCGAGCGAGCGAGCCTTGTCCAGCCGTGAGCCGCGGCCGATGACGATCACCCTGCCGGCGCCACGAATGAGCGCCGCGTCCGCCGCCAGCAGCCCGATGGCGCCGGCGCCGGTGATCGCCACCGTGTCTCCGGGTGCGACGCCGCCGCGGTTCGCGACGTGCAGGGCGATGGAGGCCGGATCGATGATGGCGCCCTCGTCGAAGCCGAGTCCGTCGGGAAGGCGGAAGATCGTCTTCACGCCCTGCACCACGTAGGTGGCGTCGGCCCCGGTGTAGTTGTGGCCGTACTGCCGGTGCAGCCCCTCCTTGCCGTAGTTCTCGCACAGGTTGTAGCGTCCCTCGACGCATTTCTGGCAGACGCCGCAGGCATCGTGCGAGGTGCCGGCGATCCGGTCCCCCACCGACCAGCCGTAGCGGTCGGCGCCGGGTCCGAGCTTGACGATCTCCCCCGCCCACTCATGCCCGGGCGTGAACGGGAATGACGGCGGCCAGAAGCCGGGATAGTCGCCGCGGATCAGGTGCGCATCGGTCCCGCAGATGGACACGGCGCGCACCCGAGCCAGCACCTCGTTCGGACCCGGCTCGGGGACGGGCACCTGCCGGACCTCGAGAACGTTGGGCTCGGTGACGACCAGCGCCTCCATGGTTGCGGGCACGTGTGCCTCCTTCGGCGGATGGTGCCGGTGCGAGCGGCGGTATCGGGTCAGTGGCCGGCCGGCACCGATGTGAGCTTGTCGTACAGGGACGCGGCGTTGAGGGTCTGGATGTGGTCCAACATGTAGCCCTGCCCGATGTCGACCGGGTAGCGGTCGCGGAAGTGGACGCGCTCCATGGTCTCCTCTCGGGTCCAGCCCCTGGCCACGGCGTCGGCCACGGCTGCCTTCCACTCCATCAGCACCGCGCGCTGGCGGTCCACGTAGTCGATGGTCGTCACGGCGCCGTGCCCCGGCACGAGGTGGTCGACGTCCAGGGCCTTGATGCGGTCCAGCGCCTCGATCCACTCATCGACGTTCGAGGTCATCAGCCAGGTCTGGACCTCGTTGAAGATCGTGTCGCCGGTGAAGACCACCCGCTCCTCCGGCACGTGCACGGCCAGCTGCCCCGGGGTGTGGCCGGGGGTATGGAGCAGGTTGAAGGTCGTGTCCCCGACGCGCAGCATCAGGTCGCCGGTGAAGACGATCTTGCCCTTGTTCGGGTCGGCGTAGTACTCGTCCCGATCCGGCCACAGGTCCACGGCTTCGGGGCTGTCCAGGTCCGTCCCTTTTGGGTTGTCCCCCGGGATCGACTCGTAGGCGTAGGCGTAGGGATCCAGGTCCGGCATGACGACCATGAACCTGTCGTACAGGGCCTGGTGGTTGACCACCGTCCCGGCGCCCTTGAAGAAGTAGTTGCCGAAGATGTGGTCGACGTGGTGCTCGGTGTTGATGAGGTAGCGGATCGGTCCGTGCGACTCGGCCTCCTGGCGCATGGCGACCGCCTTTGTCGGCAGCTGTGGTGTATCGATCACGACCACGCCATCGCTGGTCGTCACGTAGCTGGGGTTGCAGCCCCGCAGGGTGGTATCTGTACAGACGTTGTCGGTCACCCGCTGCATGGGGTGGACTCCTTCGTACTGGCTACTGGGTGGCGGTGAGACCGCCGTCGATGCCCAGGACCTGCCCCGTCACGAACGCCGAGGCATCCGAGCAGAAGAAGATCGCCGGGCCGATGAGGTCATCGGTCCCGCCCACGCGGTGGAGCGGGATGCGGTTCACGATGCCTGCCTTGAAATCCGGATCATCGAGGAGCATCGCCACCTGCGGCGTGTCCACGAAGGTCGGCGAGATGGCGTTGACGGTGATGCCGTGCTTGGCCCACTCGGTGGCCCACTGCCGGGTCAGGGAGCTGATGGCGCCCTTGGCGGCGACGTAGGCCGAGTAGCCGGCGTTGATCCCGAGCTGGGCGCGTACGGAGCTGATGTTCAGCACCCGACCGCCGTTGCCTCCAGCGATCATGGCCTTCACCGCCGACTGGGTTGGAAGCAGCGTGCTGCGCACGTTGAGCTCGAAGATCCAGTCCCACGCGTCGCGCGGATACTCCTCGGCCGAGTAGAGGACCTTGCCGGCCCCTCCGCCGACGGCGTTGACGATGATGTCCAGCCGTCCGAAGCGCTCCACCGTTTGTTCCACGACCCGGTTGGCCGTTTCCTCGTCGGTCACGTCCCCGGGCAGGGCCAGGCAGGTGCCGTTGGCCGCCGAGACACGTGCGGCCGCGGCCTCCAGCGCCTCCACGGAGCGCCCCACCACCGCGACCTGCGCACCGGCGCTCGCCAGCGCCACGGCGATGGCCGAGCCGATGGCTCCCCCGCCCCCGGGGATGATGGCGACCCGCCCGTCCAGGCGGAAGGCGTCGAGCGGGTTCACTGCCGCAGCGTCGTCGCGCCGTCGGCGCGGGCTGGGGCAGGCATCATACGTATCATCGATTATCGAGGATAGGAGACGGTCACCGCCGAGTCAACCCGAGCACGTCCCTGTGGAGGGGGGCCGTTCAGCCCCCTGCGCTCGTGACGATGAGCACGCTGCGGACAGCCCTTGACTGGCCTAGGCTGAGCCCCTATCGTCGACAATCGATTATCGAGGACCCGAGCTCTCCGTCCCGAGCCAGCCGGGTCTTGAGGCTGCTACGTGGAGTTGTCCCGTGCCGACATCTACACCACTGGGATGGAGGGGGAGCCGGGCGTGAGCCCCGCCCCAGGCGTTCCCGCCGGCCGTGACACCACCCTGCCCCGGGCAGCGAGGGTGGCCTGATGGATTTCATCGTCCAGGCCGTGGTGATCGGCCTCACCGAGCATGCGCCCCTGGTCCTGGCAGCCATCGGCTTCGCGCTCCTCTATCGCCTCACCGGGCTGATCAACGTGGCCTACTCCGAGACGATCACCCTCGGCGCCTACTTCGGGATGTGGGCCAACACGACCTTCGACCTGGACTTCTACACGGTCCTGCTGCCGGCCGGCCTGCTGGCGGGCCTGGTGAGCGTGGCGACCTACCTTCTCATCTTCCGCCCCGCCAAGCTGCGCAACGTGGGCGTGCTGGAGCTGATCATCATCTCGTTCGGCCTGTCGATCTTCCTGCGGCACGGCCTGCAGTTCGTCTTCGGCTACCCGGTCCGGTTCTACGACGTGCCGCCGCCGGACACCATCGACGTGCTGGGGGTGGGCGTGTCCTCGTTCCGGCTGCTGGCGCTGGGCAGCGTGGCGGTCGCCGCGATCTTGATCTACCTGTTCATCCAGCGATCCCGGTACGGGCTGCAGATCCGCGCCCTCGCCAGCGACGAGGAGCTGGCGCAGGTCAGCGGCATCCGGCCGCTGGCGGTCACCGTCCTGATCTGGTTCATTGCCGGCGTGGCCGGCGGCCTGGCAGGAGCCTTCTACGGCGTCGGCTCGTCGGTGGCTCCGCTGCTGGGGTGGCGGCAGTTCCTCTTCATCCTGCTGGTGGTGCTCGTCGGCGGCATCTGGGGCCTGCGCGGCGTCATGCTGGTCGGCATCGCCACCGGGATCGCGCTGGCCGGAATGAGCCTGCAGTTCGACCAGGTCCTGTACGCGCAGCTCGTCCTGATCGTCGGCTTCCTGGCCATCCTCAAGATCCGGGGCCGGCGCCTCACCGAAGGCGCAAAGGTGTGACCAGATGACGCTCGACTGGATCGATGCTTTCTTGATCTCCGGTCTCTTCGAGGTGGTCGTGGTCATCGGCCTGGCCCTGCTGCTGCACCTCGAGCTGGGACTCACGCGGATCGCGAACTTCGGCGTCGTCGGATTCTGGGGCGTGGGCATGTACACCTTCGGGGTGACCTACGTCAAGATCGACTGGCCGTTCGGCGACCCCCTGCAGTTCCTGGTATGCATCGCCATCGCCGCCCTGGCGGCGGGGATCTGCGGACTCGTCGTGGGGTGGCTGATCGCCGACCTGGACACGGACGGAGTCCTTGTCGGCACGCTCGGCTTCGCCGCGATCGTGGCCCTGGTCGCCACCACGGAACAGGACCTGACCGGCGGCGCCCTGGGAATGGGTGGCCTGGGCTTCCCGTATGACGTGGGCCCCACCAAGGCGAACGAGCTGCTGTGGCTGGCGATCGTCACCGCGGTGGTTGCGCTGATCCTGTTCTTCGTGTGGCGCGTGCACCGCTCGCCTTACGGGCGTTTGCTGATCGCGGTGGGGAGCAACGAGCCGCTGGCCCGGAGCCTCGGCAAGCCGAGCTATCGGACCAAGCTCTGGCTCTTCGCGGTCGCCTCGGCGGGCATGGGCCTGCTCGGTGCCATGTACGGCGTGATGGTGCGCTTCCTGGAGCTTTCGAACCTGGGTGTCGAGATCACGCTGGCCGCGATGGTGGGCCTGGTGCTGGGCGGAACCGTCCGGGTGTGGGGAGCGGTCGTCGGCGTGATCCTGACGGTCGGCCTGTTCGACATCGTCGTGCAGTCCTACCTGCCGCTTCCCAGGGAGTGGTACACGCAGGCAATCCCCGTCCTGCGCGAGGCGGTATTCGGCGCCACCCTGATCGTCATCCTCCTGTTCCGGCCCCTCGGCGTCCTCGGCGACATGCGGCGTGACCGCCTGATGAGGAAGCTCCATGGTCGCTGAAGTCGCGACCGCCCCGGGGATCGACCGCCCGCAGATCCACATCCGCGGCGCCGTGAAGAGCTTCTCCGGGCGCGTGGTGGTCAACGTCGACGACCTCGTCCTGGGAGACCAGCCGATCGAGGGCCTGATCGGCCCCAACGGCGCAGGCAAGACGACGCTGATGCGCATGGTCATGCACTCGATCCCGCTCGACAGCGGAACCATCACCCTGCGCGGGGCGGACGGCAGCGAGCGCACGCTGTCGTCGATGCCCGCCTACCAGCTGGCTCGCCACGGCGTGGTCAAGAGCAACCAGGTGATCATGGACTTCGAGCGCCTGACGATCTGGGATTCGCTGCTGCTCGCCGTCACCGAGAGCCGCTACGAACGGCCGCACCGGATCTTCAGCGAGGACGCGGTCTTCGAGCGCCACGAGGAGGAGGCTCGCCACTACCTCGACTACTTCGGATTCCACGATCCGACAGGGTTTGCGCTCTCCGCGGGGGACAAGAAGCTGCTCGACATCGTGCGCTGTCTGCTCCTCAAGCCGTCGTTCCTGCTGCTCGACGAGCCGACCGCCGGCCTCCCCGACGAGCTCACCGAGAAGGTGATGGCCGTCATCAAGGAGCTGGCGGCGGCCGGCACGTCGGTGGTCATCGTCGAGCACGATCTCAACGTCATCTGGAGCCTCTGCGACGAGGTCTCGTTCATGGCCGAAGGGAGCGTCATCCTCAAGGGCGATCCACAGTCGATCAGGGAGAACCACACGGTGGTCGAGAAGTACCTGGGGCAGGGACATGTCTGAGATGACCACCACGCCCACGCTGCAGGTCGCGGGATTGCGCAGTGGCTACGACCAGGTGACCGTCCTCAAGGACCTGGAGTTCTCGGTGGGCAACGAGGTGTTCGCCGTGCTTGGAGCGAACGGCGCCGGCAAGACGACCCTGCTCGCAACGCTGGCCAGGCTGATCCCGCTCACGCACGGCACGATCCACCTGCTGGGCGAGGACGTCTCGCACCTGCCGCCCTACGAGACCGCCAACCGCGGCGTCGGCTATGTGCCGCAGGAGAAGGGCACCTTCCCGCAGCTCAGCGTCTTCGAGAACCTGAGCGTGGGCGGGATGTTCGGCCAGCGCTCCCAGGATGAGCGCATGGCCGAGGTCTTCGACCTGTTCCCGGATCTGCGGGCGCGGATGTCGCAGCCGGCCGGGACGCTCAGCGGCGGGGAGTCGCGAATGGTTGCCTGCGGCCGGGCGCTGATGCAGGACCTGAGGGTGCTGCTCCTCGACGAGCCCACCGCCGGGCTGTCGCCGCTGTACGTGGACATGTTCTTCGAGAAGATCCGCGAGATTCACGAGACGCGAGGCGTCGCCATCGTGCTGGCTGAGCAGAACGCCACCAAGGCGCTGGAGGTCGCCGACCGAGTGATGGTGCTCAGCCTGGGCGAGGCCTTCGCGGTGATGGACGCCGCCGACCTGACGACCGACCACCTCAAGGAGGCATACAGGATCTGATGACCCGATGTTCGGCGCAGACACAGGAGGAGGAACGCAGTGAGAATCCATAGCATTCAGCCAGGCCGCACCATGGCCTTCCTCATGGTGCTCGCCCTTCTCCTCGCCGCCTGCGGCGGGACGGGGAGCTCTCCGGGGGCCTCGACCGGCGCCTCGACGGAGCCCGGCGCCAGCACGGCGCCATCGGTTTCCGGTGAGCCGGTGGCGGTCTGTGAGCTGGCCTACTACACCGGCGAGTTCGCCGCATACGGCCAGTCCCTGACCGAGGACGTGATCTTCCCGGTAGAGGTCGTGATCAACGAGGACCCGCCGCTCGGCCGCACCTGGGAGCTGTACCACGAGGACCTGGGCACGGTGGGTGAGGCCCAGGCGGCAAGGACCTGCCTCGAGAACCACGGCGCCGAGATCGTGGTCAGCATCGCGCACGGGTACCGCACCTATCGCGACTTCATGATGGATTGGTGGCAGGAGAACGACTCACCGCTCGGGCCGTCGGTTCACGGCGGAGCCATCCCGGGCAACCTCGGCGGTAAGGCGACTGAGCCCATCTTCCGGGCGCAGGGCCTCGACGAGGCGCTGGGCATGTCCGGCATCCTCTACGCGGAGACGATCGACGCTGAGAGCGTCGTGATCTTCGCCACGCAGGTGGAGGGCTTCCAGCTGGCCGCGAACGCGGCCGAGAAGGCTGCCGAAGCCGTCGGCATCGAGGTGCTCGACCGGATCGATGTCCAGCCGGAGCAGCCGACCTACCGGGCGGAGGCTGAGCGGATCGCCCAGCTCGACCCGGATGCCGTCATCGTCCAGGCCGGGTCGGTGGAATCGGCGACCCTCATCAAGCAGGCAGCAGAGGCCGGCCTGTCCCTGAACTGGATCGGCGAGACTGGCTGGATCCAGACCGAGTTCATCGAGACGCTCGGCACCGAGCCGATCGCCTCGCAGCAGGGCATCGGATTTGCGGCCTTCTCGTACAACGACGAGACCCCGGCCTGGGAGTTCTTCTCCGAGGCATGGCAGGAATGGCCGCACAGCGCGCCGGAGGACGAGGATCCCACGGGCCTGTACCACTTCTCGACCTATGACCTGCTGGTGCAGACCGCGCTGGCGGTCGAGTACGGGGGCTCGTACCTCGCGAGCGACTGGGCGCCGGCAATGCACGAGGTCGGCGAGGCCCCCGGAGAGGTGTGCTACACGTACGCCGAATGCCTGGAGCTGATCCGCGCCGGCGAAGACATCGACTACGAGGGCATCACCGGTAACGGCACGTACACAGATGGCGGCGTGAACCACGTCGTGCAGGCGTACACGCCGTTCCTCGAGGATGGATCCGCCGGTGACCCGGTGATCCTGGACGCCGAGCGCGCCTTGGAGATCATCGAGGAGATCGCAGTGGAGGCCGAGTGCGATCCGGCCGACCCGCCGAACGAGTGCGAGTGGTGAGGAGCGCGCCCGCTTCCTGACCCCTGAACCCCAGGGGGCCTTCCGCCACCGGGCGGAGGGCCCCCTCTTTCACGCGAGGCCTCGATGAGGACCAGCCCCTCGACACGCGGGATGCTCCTCGTGCTGGCGGCCACCGCCGGCTTCGCCTCGCTCGGGACGCTGGCGGGGCTCGCCTACGAGACAGGGATGAGCTCCCCGGTCTTCGTCATGCTGCGGGCGATCCTGGGGGCAACGCTCATCGGCGCCCTGTTGGCCGTGCGGCCGGCGCTCCGCACGCCGCTCGGCGGCATCCCGTCGCACGAGCGCGGAATGCTGCTGCTGGCCATCGTCCTGAACGGAGCGTTCAACCTGGCGCTGTTCGGGGCCTTCGCGCTGGCCACGGTGCCCATCGCGCTGGCGCTCTACTTCACCTACCCGGCCCTGGTTGCCGTCTCCTCGGTGGCGCTCGGGCGGGAGCGCTTCACCCGGGCACGGGTGCTCGGCCTGGTCGTGGCCATGGTCGGGGTGACGCTGCTCCTCGCCGAGCGGCTCGCGGGCGCGGGCGGCGCGGTGCCGCTCGGGATCCTGCTGGCCTGCGGCGCCGCGGCGCTGCAGGCGGCCTATATCGTGGTGGCCCGCGCCGGCTTTCCCTCGGTGAACGCTGAGCTGGCGATCATGCTGGTCCTGGTCGGCGGAGCGGTGATGGCCGCGGGGCTGGCGGCGGCGACCGACGGCCTGGCGGCGTTCGACGGCTGGTCCACGCGGCCCGGCCCCTGGCTTGCGGTACTGGCCGCTGCGCTGTTCGGCACGGCCGCCGCCAAGGTGTGGGTGCTCAAGGGACTCCGGCTCATCGGCGGGACGCGCACCGCCGTGATCATGCTCGGCGAGCCCTTCGGGGGCATCGTGCTGGCCGCCGTGGTCCTGGATCAGCCTCTCACCCCGATCGAGGCAGCCGGCGGGCTGCTGATCGTAGTGGCCGCACTCCTCGTGCAGCGTGCGGCACCGGGGAGATCGGGCGAGTAGGCCGTCCCTACATGGCCCGGATGCCCAGCAGGTTGCGGGCGATCACCATGCGCTGGATCTGGCTCGTCCCCTCGCCGATCTCCGTCAGCTTCGCGTCACGCAGGTAGCGCTCGACGTTGTACTCGGCCACGTAGCCGTAACCGCCGTGCACCTGCACCGCGTCGTTGGTGACCTGGCGCGAGACCTCGGAGGCGAAGAGCTTGGCCATGGCCGCCTCGGTGGAGTACGGCTTCCCGGCGTCCTTCAGCCATGCGGCGCGGTAGACCAGCAGCCGCGCGGCATCGATCTGGGTGGCCATGTCGGCGATCATGAAGGCCACGCCCTGGAAGGAACCGATGGGGCGGTCGAACTGGCGCCGATCCCTGGCGTAGGCCGATGCCGCCTCGTAGGCGGCCTGCGCCAGGCCCAGCGCCATGGCGCCGATGCCGATGCGCCCGCCGTCGAGGGTCTTCAGGAACAGCTTGTCCCCTTCCCCCTCCTCGCCGAGCAGGTTCTGCGCGGGGATGCGGCAGTCGTCGAAGAGCAGCTCCCCGGTGTTGCTGGCATGCAGGCCCATCTTCTCCTCCATGCGGCCAATGGAGAAGCCCGGCGCGTCGGCCGGGACGATGAAGGCGCTGATCCGCCCGCTCCCCGCCTCGCGCTCGGTGACCGCGGTGACGATGTAGGTCCCCGCCACGCCGGCGTTGGTGATGAAGCGCTTGCTGCCGTTGAGCACCCACTCGTCACCGTCGCGGCGCGCCCGTGTCCGGGTGCCACGGGAATCGGAGCCGGCATCGGCCTCGGTCAGGCCGTACGCGCCGATCACCTGGCCGGAGGCCATGGGGCGCAGGAAACGCTCCTTCTGCTCATCGGTCCCGGCCAGGAAGAGCGGGTTGCAGCCGAGGCTGGTGTGCGCGCTGACGATGATCGCCACGCTGCCGCTGGCGCGGGCCAGCTCCTCGATGGTGATGGCATAGGCCAGCGAGTCGAGGCCGGTGCCGCCCACCTCCTCCGGATACGGCACCCCCAGCAGGCCGAGCTCGGCCGCGCGGCGGATGATCTCGCGCGGGAACTCGCCGCGGCGCTCCAACTCGCCGGCGACCGGCACGATCTCGCGCTCGGCGAACTCGCGTACCGTCCGTCGGATCTCCAGGTGCTGCGGGGAGAGGGCAAAGTCCATGGGCGCCGAACGGCTCCGTCCTGCAGGTTTCGGGCTGGCGACGGGCGGGCACTCCGCCCCGCAGGCGAGTCTAGCAGGGGACCCCGGCGGTCACCCGCGGCGCCAGCGATCGAGCTCGCGCCGGGCGCGCCGATCGGCGGCCTTCAGCTGCGTCGCGCGCCGACGGCGGGCTGGCAACGGCCGGGGCCTGGAGCGCCTGGCGTGGTTCGGCTTGGCCATCGTGTCGCAATGACGTACGTCGGGGCGTTTCGGTTGCACGCATCGTGGACCCGGTTCATTGACACGGCATGAACCCGCGCGCCTATACTTCCAGCGGCCCACAAAGCCTCCAGTACTGCTGCAAGGTTGGGGTCGCGTGCCCCGGCCTGGGGAGTCCGCTTGGCTCCGGAGAACGACGTTCGCCTGGATCGGGTGACCAAACGCTTCCACGACGTCGTCGCGGTCGACGACCTGTCGATGGAGATCCGGCGGGGGGAGTTCTTCTCCATGCTCGGGCCGTCGGGCTGCGGCAAGACGACCACGCTGCGCATGATCGGCGGCTTCGAGGAGGCGACGGCGGGGACCATCTTCCTGGGCGACGCCGACGTCACCGGCCTGCCGCCCTTCAAGCGCGACGTCAACACCGTCTTCCAGAACTACGCGCTGTTCCCGCACCTGACCGTCTTCGAGAACGTGGCCTTCGGGCTGCGCCGCCGAAGGGTTGACTCTCCCGAGATCGCGCGGCGCGTCGGGGAGATGCTCGAGCTGGTGGAGCTCCCCGGCTACGAGCGACGGCGCCCGACGCAGCTCTCGGGCGGGCAGCAGCAGCGCGTGGCCCTGGCACGGGCCCTGATCAACCACCCCCGCGTCCTCCTCCTGGACGAGCCGCTCGGCGCGCTGGACCTGAAGCTGCGCAAGCAGATGCAGATCGAGCTGAAGCGCATCCAGACCGAGGTCGGCATCACGTTTATCTACGTGACCCACGACCAGGAGGAGGCCATGACCATGTCCGACCGAATCGCCGTCATGCGGCACGGCCGGATCGAGCAGCTCGGCAGTCCCGAGGAGCTGTACGAGCATCCCACCACGGCGTTCGTTGCGGGGTTCCTGGGGGTCAGCAACCTGCTCGACGGAGATGTCGTCGGTCGCGATGGCGAATGGGTCGCCGTGCGGCTGCGCGACGGCTCCACGCTCCGGGCGCCGGCCGAGCAGGTCAACGGCGCGCACGCGGTCCGGGTGGGGGTTCGGCCTGAGAAGCTGCGGGTGGTCCCGATGGAGGGGGAAGGTGCCGCAGTCGACACCGAGCTGAACAGCCTGGGCGGCACCGTCCTGGACGCCAGCTACATAGGGGTCAGCACCCAGTACCTGGTCCAGACCGGCGATGGGCACCGGCTCGTCGTCTACGCCCAGAACCTGGAGACAACCGGCGCATCCGAGGCGCTGGCCGACGGCCAGCAGGTCCGAGTCAGCTGGAAGCCCCAGCACACCTTCGTCATCGAGGCGTCCGAGCACGCCCACGAGGCACACAGCCAGGAGGAGTCCGAGACCGATGAGTGAGGAAGAGCGAACACGCCTGGAGCGTGCCGTGGCACGCGCATTCCGCCCCCAGCGCCGGCTGAGCCGAAGGTCGTTCCTCCACCAGGCCGGCAAGGGCGGCGTCTACGCCGCCGGCGCGCTGTCGCTGCCCGCCATCCTGGCCGCCTGCGGCATCGGTGCCCAGTCCTCCGCGCCCGCGGCGTCCGCTGCGCCGAGCATCGGCAACGAGCCGGCGGGGACCGTCGACTGGGCCAACTGGCCGGCCTACATCGACATCGACGAGGACTCGGGCGGCTACCCGACCATCGAGGCCTTCGAGGAGGCCAACGACATCACCGTCAACTACACCGAGGCGATCAACGACAACGAGGAGTTCTTCGGGATCATCCAGCCCGACCTGGCGGCGGGCCGCTCGCCGGGCTACGACATCATCGTCATGACGGACTGGATGATCGAGCGCCTCATCCGCCTCGGCTATCTGCAGCCGCTCGACAAGAGCAAGCTGACCAACTGGGAGGCGAACTGCCTCGACCTGTACCGCGACCCGTGGTACGACCCGGGCAACACGCACTCCATTGCGTACCAGTCCGGCCTGGTCGGCATCGGCTACAACCCGACCCTCACCGGTCGGGAGATCACCAAGTTCGAGGACCTGCTCGACCCCGAGTTCGCCGGACGCGTCGGGCTGTTCAGCGAGATGCGCGACACGGTGTCGCTGGCGCTCCTCTCCCTGGGCGTGATCCCCGAGGAGGCGACCGTGGACGACGTGCAGCGGGTGCAGGACCTCCTGCTGCCGCTTTCGCGTGACGGGCAGTTCCGGAACTTCTACGGCAACGACTACTACGACGCCCTGGCCAACGGCGACCTGGCCCTGACCATGGCCTGGTCGGGCGACGTCAGTCAGATGAAGATCTGGGACAACCCCGATGTCGAGTTCGTGGTGCCGGACAGCGGCGGGATCCTGTGGGTCGACAACATGGCGGTCCCCAACGGCGTCGCCCACCCGGTCGACGCGCACATGCTGATGGACTATCTCTACACCCTGGACGCCGCCGTGCCGCTGACCGAGTACGTGGGCTACTACAGCCCCGTCGAGGGCGTCACCGAGCGCGTGCTGGAGGACGCCCAGACCGCCCGCGACGAGGGCGACGACGAATGGGCCGATGCCCTGGAGGTGATCGCCGAGACCGCCGTCCCCTCCGAGGACATCCTCGATCGGGTCTACACCTACAAGCGCCTCGACGAGGAAGAGGAGCGCGAGTGGAACGACCTCTACAACGTGGTGGTCCAGGGCGGCTGAGGCACTCGTGTGACGGTGGCGGGCCGGCGACGGCCCGCCACATCGCCGGCTGATTCCCGATGCTGCGACGCTATCGCTGGCTGACCCCCTACCTGTTCCTGCTGCCCGGCGGGCTGTGGCTGCTCGCCTTCTTCGTGGTGCCACTGCTGGTCATGGCATCGGTCAGTCTGCAGGAGGGATCGCTGAGCCAGGGCTACCAGCTGACCTGGAACTTCGGGGTCTACCCCGAGATGGTGTCGCAGTATTCGTCGTTCTTCGTTCGGTCGGTGATCTACGCGCTGGTGGTGACCGGGCTGACGCTGCTGATCGGCTATCCGCTGGCGTACACCATCGCGTTCCGCGGCGGGCGCGCCAAGAGCCTGCTGCTGCTGCTGGTCATCCTCCCCTTCTTCACCAGCTTCATCATTCGCACCCTGGCCTGGAAGCTGATCCTCAACGACAACGGCTTCGTGCTGGGGACGCTCAAGGACGCCGGGCTGCTGGACGCCGGCTTCCGGGTGCTGGCCACGCCAATCTCGGTGGTCAGCGGCCTCACCTACAACTTCCTGCCGTTCTTGGTCCTGCCGCTGTACGTGGCGCTCGAGAAGATCGATCCCCGGCTGGTCGAGGCGGCCAACGACCTGTACGCAAGCCGCTGGCAGGCCTTCCGTCGCGTGACGCTGCCGCTCTCGATGCCCGGGGTCTTCGCCGGCTCGCTGCTGGTCTTCATCCCGGCGGTGGGTGACTTCGTCAACGCCCTGATCCTGGGGAGCCCGCAGACCTACATGATCGGCAACGTCGTGCAGCGGCTCTTCCTGAACACCAACGCCTACCCGGAGGCCTCGGCGCTCGGCTTCCTGATGGTCAGCGCCATCCTGGTCATGATCCTGGTCTACGCCCGCGCGGTGGGCAGCGAGGAGCTGACCTCGTGACCGCCATCGATGCGGGGCGGCCACCGCTCAACCGGCCATCGCTGAACCAGCGCATCAGCCGGGCGGTGCTGCCGGTCTACACAGCGCTGGCGGTGGCGTACCTGTTCCTGCCGATCGCGGTGATGATCGCCTTCAGCTTCAACGACCCGCGCGGCCGGCAGAACATCACCTGGCAGGGCTTCACCTTGGAGAACTACCTCACCATCTGGGGCCGCCCGGACATCATCGAGCCGATGATCCGCAGCCTGACAGTTGCGGTCATCTCGACCCTGATCGCGACCACGCTCGGGACACTGATCGGCCTGGCCCTGACCCGGTACGACTTCCGCGGCCGCGGGCCGCTGAACCTGTTCATCTTCCTGCCGATGGCGACGCCCGAGATCATCATGGGCGCCAGCCTGCTGGCCATGTTCGTCTCGGTGGGCGTGGCTCGGGACATGACCACCATCGTCATCGCCCACGTCATGTTCAACATCAGCTACGTGACGGTTACCGTCCGCGCCCGGCTGGCCGGGTTCAACCGGACGCTGGAAGAGGCCGCCATGGACCTCGGGGCGGACGAATGGACCACCTTCCGCAAGGTGACGCTGCCGCTCATCTTCCCGGGGATCCTGGCGGCCGCGCTGCTGGCCTTCGCGCTGTCCATCGACGACTACGTCATCACCTCCTTCGTCGCCGGCCAGTCGACCACCTTCCCGCTGTGGGTCTTCGGGGTCAGCCGCCTCGGCGTCCCGCCCGAGGTGAACGTGCTGGGCACCCTGATCTTCGGCATCGCGTTCCTGTTCATCGCCGTGCAGGTGATCGGGCAGCGCCGGCGAGGGGCGACCGAGGCGGGCCCCGCCCCGCGGCTGCGATGACCCCGGCCACCACGACCTCCGCCCAGGGGCCGGTCCCGACCGGGCGCCGCATCGGCGAGGTGGCGCGCATGGTCGGCATGTCGGCCTCGTCCCTGCGGCTGTGGGAGCGCCAGGGGCTGCTGCGCCCGCATCGGTCCCGAAACGGGTATCGCATCTACACCGACGACGACGTCGAGCGCGTGCGGCGGGTGCGCCACATGCGCAGCCAGCGTGTCAACGCCCCGGGCATCCGCCGCTTGATGCCGGAGCCGCCGCGGCTCGACGGCGCCGGCCGGCCCGCGCCGGACGGCCCGAGGCTGCGCAGCCTGCGGCTGGCCAAGGGCATGTCGCTGCGCGAGGCGAGCCGGCGAACGGGCCTGTCGGCCAGCTTCCTCTCGGCGGTGGAGCGGGGCGTGACGGGTGCCAGCGTGGCCACCATGGCG
>DASUSP010000194.1:0-5805 GCA_036375035.1 Candidatus Limnocylindria bacterium | reverse complement strand
ACTCCTCGTAGTGGCCGGACAGGTTGCAGATGAGCACGTAATGGCCCGGCGTGAGGTCCACAGTCAGCGTTGCCTCTTGGGCGGCCGGGATGTGTTCCGATCTGGCGACGATTTCGAGGCCGCGCTCCACCACCTTGACCTCCTCGACAGGCAGCTCGTCCGCATCTGTCTCGGTCCGAATCACCACGAGCTCGTGGGGCAGCTCGCCGCTGTTCTTGATCTGGAACGTTACTTCGCCGGCGGGCGCCACACCCGAACTGAGGACCAGGTCCATTTCATTCAGCGAGACGGCAACGACCCCTTCCGGCGGTGAGGCACTGGCGACCGTGCCCGCAGTCGGCGGCACGGGCGTTAATGCGGCGGATGGGCTCGGCTCGCCGGTGCTGCAAGCCACCAACAACACCATCAGCGCAGCCGCAGCCGATTGGACCGCCTGTCGCCTCTGGTCGAACCCTCGAGCCATGCACGGCCACCGTACACCGCGCCGGCCGAACGGAAAAGGCCGGGGGTCGCCTGCACCGTCCGATCCTCGCGGATCAGCGGCCGTCAACGTTGCCCCGGCGGGACCGGGGTACCAATCCGCCGCTAACCGGCCCCGTACCAGGGCCTTGGACGCCGGGCGTACCCTGCTCGCTATCAGCGGCGCGCCTGAGAGCGTCAGCGGTGCGCCCGAGCAGGGAGGGATCTCCGCATGACCGCGCCGACTTCCAGCATCGAATCCAAGTCAAAGTCACGCCGCGCCCTGCTGGCCGGGGCTTTAGGTGGCCTCGGCGCCTGGGCGGCCAGCGCCGTGGGTCGCGCCAGTCCGGTGCGCGCCGAGAATGAGTACATCCAGGTTGGCGGAGAGTACACGACCGCCACTTCGCAAACGAGGATCCGAAACGAGACCAACACCGAAGACGTCTTTCGGGCCGAGAGCTCGACCTCGGGTACGGCCCTGGGTGGGACCAGCAATTCCGGGATCGCCGTCTTCGGCTGGAGCACCTCCTACTACGGCGTGTTCGGCCACAGCGCTTCACATGTCGCCGTCCACGGCCAGACCAACACGGGCGTTGGCGTGAATGGCTTCAGCGGCTACGGCAAAGGCGTCTACGGCAGCAGCAGCGCCGGGCTGGGGGTTGGCGGATTCACCACCGCCACCAACCAGCCTGCGGTTATGGCCGAGGCCCATGGCAACAGCACCGGCGTCCTCGGCTACAGCGGCACCAAGCCGACCCCCGCCGCCAAAGCCAAGACCGGCGTCTATGGCCACGCCACGCAGGACATTGGCAGCCGCGGAGTATGGGGACGTTCCAACGCCGGCCAGGGCGTACGAGGTCAGGCCACCAGCGGGGTGGGCCTGTTCGGCACGGCTACGAATGGCTTCGCGCTCCGGACCGCCGGCCGCACCAAGCTGAGCACCAGCGGCGTCGCCACCATCGCCGCCGGCTCGACCAGCAAGACCGTCACGCCTGGGGTGGACGTCACCTCCGGCTCGTTCGTGCTGCTGACGCCGAAGGCCAACATCGGCAGCCGGGCGCTGTGGTTCACCACCAACGCCAGCGCCAACACCTTCACCATCCGCTTGAGCTCGTCGCGATCCAGCGGAACGAAAGTGGCGTGGCTGCTGCTGGGCTGATAAAGCGCTGTGGCGCGGCAGCGGTTCCACGACCTCCGCCATACGTATGCGACCCTTGGCGCTCGAGGCCGGCGAGTCGATCGACGCGGTTAGCCGCGCACTGGGTCACACGTCGATCGCGACCACTGCCGATATTTACGGTCACTGGACACCAGCCATGGCGCAGCGGCTGGCGGACCGCATGGACGAGGTCCTCAGCGGCTAATAGGGGTACGACGAGGGGTACGGGCCCGAAACAATGAGGCCTCCGGACAGGCGCCAGAGGCCTCATTTCGTGCTCAGATTGAGTGGCGCGCCTGGCAGGAGTCGAACCCGCAACCTTCTGATCCGAAGTCAGATGCTCTATCCATTGAGCTACAGGCGCACGCCAGTGCCCGGTCAGGGACCGACCGGCATTGTGCCACAGGCACCGGGATGGGCCGCCCCGGCGGTATGCTGCGCGCCAGCGGGGTCCCGGTGGCAGGAGGTGATCCGATGCAGTGGCGTGACCTGGTTCCCTGGCTGCTGCTCATCCACGTGCTGGCCGCGATCGTGGCCATCGGACCGAACTTCGCCTTCTCCACGATCCGCGCGCTGGGAAGACAGGAGCCGCAGTACGCCAACTTCGGCACGCGGGTTGCGCACGCCATATCGGCTCGCCTGGTCTACCCCATTGGCCTCGTCATCCCGGCGACCGGGATTGCCATGATCCTGATCCTTGGCATCGACCTCACCGCCCGCACCTCCTGGTGGCTGGACGCGGCGATCGCGATCTATGCCGGCGTGTACCTGTACTCGTTCTTCGTGCAGCGACGCGTCATCGAGCGGATCATCGAGATGACCGCATCGCCGCCATCGGCCGATGCGAGCGGCCCACCACAGGCGTTGGTCGCTGCCGCGAAGCGCGCACAGCGAGGCGGCACGGCCATGCTGATCCTGCTTGTAATCGTCGTGTCGCTGATGGTCGTGAAGCCGCAGTTCTAGGGCGCTGCGTCCAGGGACGAGGCGGTCGCAGCGCGGCCGGCCGCATGCGGGCGACAGCCCAAACGGTCGCGACCGCAGGCGTCAGATGAGCGAGGACCCCGCCGGAGCGGGGTCCTCGCAGACTGCTATCCGGCCCGGCCCCGTGAGCCGGTCCGAGGGCTCACGGCCGAGCCTGCTTCTTGGTATTGCACGCGGAGACGGTCACGTCGTCCACGTACCAGCCGTCGTTCCCGCTGCAGCCGTCCATGCCGAAATCGAAGAGCACCTGGATGGAATCGCCCGGTGCGGCTCCGGCCGCGGTCAGGTCGACCTGGGACTCGCCCCAGCTGCCGAACAGGCTGCCGCCGTCCGTGCCCGTGAAGGCGGGCTGGCCGGCAAGCGGGTTAGTGTTGCCCGCCGCGGCGGTCTGCAGCGTGGCGTTGTAGGGGTTGAACGAGTAGGCGGCGGTGCCAAGCAGCTCAAACGGACCGCCGTTGATGCTGATCTTGACGTTTCCGCCGTCCCACCCGGCCTCCGTGGCCACGTAGTGCTCGAAGGTCAGGCGCGGACTCTGGATCGCGGAGTTGGGAAGGTGGATTGCCGGGCTGATCAGGCTCATGTGGCCGGAGATGTCGCCGGCTCCACCGTCACAGTTGCCCTCGTTCGGGTCGGTCGCGAAGGCCGCGGAGCCCGAGCGGCCGCCGGGAAGGGTGGTCGCGGCGGCCCAGTCGAAATCGGGCCACCCGGAGAAGACGCCCTCGTTGGTGAGGGTCCATCCGGTGAGCCCGTCCTCGAAGTCCTCGGTGTAGATGACCGCCGGGTTCTTCTGGTTGCCCCCGCACAGGGCCGGAGCCCCCTGCTGGAGGATCGGCTGGAAGTTGCACTGCTCCGACGGGTCCGTGCGCAGCTCCACCGCCACGATCATGGCGTCCACCGACGCGCAGTCGTCAGCGGAGATGGCCTCACCGGACGGGCCGGCCGGGGTGCTGGAGGTCGACAAACCCTCCAGCCCCACGCCGATCAGATCTTGGCACGACGCCTGGAGCGCATCGGCATGGTCGTTGAAGTTGGTGGTCGGCGTCTGGTAGACGGCCTGGGCGCGCCAGTACAGGTGCGAGGCCTTGACCAGCCCGATGGCCGTGATGGCCTGGCCGTTGTACGTCCCGCCGTCCACCAGCAGGGCATAGCCGTGGTTGGGCACGCCCGAGTTGCTGTGCACGCCGCCACCGTCGGAGGCAGCACAGTGGTACTCGGCATCGGTGACCTTGCCAGGATCTCCCTTGCAGGTCGGCGTCCACATGTCGCGGATCGCGCTGCCGAATGCGGTGGCGTCCTCGCCCATCAGCCAGCGGTAGCTGTCCTCGGGTGCCGAGCCGCCCTTGACGGTGAGCGTGACGTTCACGCCGACGCCGAGCTCGCCCTTGATCTCGTTGCCCTTGTCGAGCGTGATGCGAAGCGACGGGATGGTGATGGTCGGGTCCGCGCCGGACATGCCGGCCACGGGCCCGGGGACGTTGTCGGCCACGATGACAGCGGTGGCTCCGGCGTCCTGCGCGTTTTTGACCTTGATGGTGAACGCGCACAACCCGCGGTCGACGAGCGCGATGTTGCCGGCCACTGCCGCAGCGTTGACGAGCGGTGTGCAGGCATCACTACCGACGTCCACCCCGTCGTCTCCCAGGACGACGTTGCCGGTGATGCCGGGGCTGCTCAGCGCCGGTCCGAAAGACGCGGCCCCGGCCGGGCAGTCCTGCGCGATCGAGGCAGGGCTGTTGATCCTCAGCACCGGCACCGGCGTCGTGTAGATCGAGCAAGCGCCGACCGACCGGACGTCATCCGGCGAGTCGGTCCCGGCACCGTTCAGCATGTCCACGGTCTCGCCCCAGATATCCGAGTACGACTCGTTCAGGGCGCCCGACTGCCACTGGTAGATCAGGTCACTGGTGTAGTCGGTGTATGCGTGCCCCCACTCATGGGCGACCACGTCGTCAGCGGTGACGCCGTTGCAGTAGTTGGTGGTCAGGCCGTTCCAGTTGGCGTTCGGGCAGCTGATGCGCGGGTCGTTGTTGACCGACTGCATCTCGGCCCCGGCCTGGTCGTAGGAATCGACGCCGAAGGCGTTGAAGAAGAAGTAGTACGAGTCGCCGCTGAAGTTGACGATGTTCTGCTGGTCGCTGTTCAGCGCGCCGGGGAACGGATCGCCCTCCTGCCAGACCTGGTTGGAGGTGTTCTCCTCGAACAGCCGGCGATAGAGCGCGTTGTCGACCAGCGTGTAGCGGTTGATGACCTTCCCGGTGTTGGCGTGGACGAAGACCGCATCGCGGACGTTCCCGCCGTTGGTGACCACCACCTCGTAGGCGAGCTCGTTGGTGCCCGCCTCTCCCTTGACGAGGCCGATGCGATACACGAGCAGCTCCGCCGACTCGGCGCGCAGGTCGCCTGCCGAGAGCCTGGCGGGCGCGCCGTCATCGCCGCCCGGCGGGTCGGCCACAACGGTGGCGATCGCCCGGGCCGTCGCCTGCCTGGCGGTGAGCCTGGGGCTCGTGTCCATGGCGATGTTCGGCACGATGGTGCCGTTCACCGCGGTCAGGTTGCCGGACGCGTCGACATGTGCCTTCAGGACGCCTCCATACACGCGCAGGCCGCGGTACTGCTGCGCATAGGTGACGTGGGTTGCACCCAGCTCATCGGTGGTGACGCTGACCTGCACCAGTTCGGAGTCGGCGTTCCCGACGCCCATCACGGCGCCGAACTTCTTCAGGAATCCCTTTGCCTTGCCCTGGGGCTGTGCCCGCTCCTGCGGGATCAGGTCACCGTTCCGGCCGGAGACGATGAACGACGCGAAGCCGGTTGCCTGGTTGATCGAGAGCGAAACCGACCCTCGCGCGCCGTCCTTCAGTTCCTTGACGAGCGCTGGGTCGAGCTTGCCGCGGTCCTCCGGCGGCGCCGCGCTCGCGCCCGGCGTGAAGCCGTTCGCCAGCACGAGCCCGAGGATGAGGACCATCAATGCGCGCGGAGTCGAATGTGCCTGTCGATTCACGCTGACCCTCCCACACCGCCGACTCGGGCTCCGGCGACCGTCGGAGCTCTCCCGCGGCGATGGTCGGGGTATTCTGCTACTTGACCGAGCGCTTGCCTAGGGTGCCAGCGAATCGTCCCGGTGGCAGGGTGGGACCATCTTCCCGTCTATGCACCGATGCGCACCGGTCCTATCCTCACCGCATGTTCGAGCTGGTGGAGCCGCT
>DASUSP010000193.1:0-10941 GCA_036375035.1 Candidatus Limnocylindria bacterium | reverse complement strand
CACCTCGGCGCCGTAGGCGCGCAGGAGCGCCCGCTTCTCCTCCGACTGCTTGTCGGCCATCACGAAGATGCACCGATAGCCCTTTACCGCGGCCGCCATGGCCAGCCCCACGCCGGTGTTGCCGCTGGTCGGCTCCACGATCACGCCGCCGGGCTTCAGCAGGCCGGCACGCTCGGCAGCCTCGATCATCGGCATGGCGATGCGGTCCTTCACCGAGCCGCCGGGGTTCATGTGCTCCAGCTTGGCCACGACCCGCGGCGTGATGCCGGCGGCCAGCCGGTCGAGGGCGACCAGCGGGGTATCGCCAATGGCCGCGGTCACATCGGGCCGGATGCCGGGTCGGTCAGCCAGGGGACGCCTCCGTCGACGCCTCCGCGGAATCGGCCCGGGCGGCAGCCTCTGCATCGGCCTCGCGTTGGGCCTTCTCCTTCATCCAGGCGCCGGGCGTTCCCCACCCGCGCGCGTGACGCACCACCAGCACGCCGACTGCCAGCAGGATGGTGAAGATCCCCACCCAGGTGGCCACCGGCAGCCCGGCGAAGATCCAGTTCTCCACGCGGAAGGTCTCCAGGTAGATGCGCACCCCGCTGTACCAGATCAGGTACAGCATCAGCACGTCGCCATCGAAGAGCCGATGCGCGAAGCGCCGCGCGATCCACAGGATCATGACGAAGCCGACCAGGTTCAGGATCGCCTCGTAGGCGAAGAGTGGCTGGAAGCGCGTGGTCTCGACCGGGTACTGGGAGAGGTCCATCCACGGCCCGACCCGGTTCTCGGCGGCGATCTGGATGCCCCACGGCAGGTCGGTCGGGGGCCCGTACAGCTCCTGGTTGACGAAGTTTCCGAGGCGGCCGATGGCCTGGGCCAGGAGCATGGTCGAGGCAAAGATGTCGAACCAGCGCAGGGTGTTCAGCTTCGCCCAGCGGGTGTACGCGTAGATGGCGATCACCCCGCCCACCACCGCGCCAGCGATCGCCAGCCCGCCGTTCCAGATCACCAGGATCTGGCCCGGGTTCTCCGAGTAGTAGTCCCACAGGTGGATGACGTGGTACAGCCGCGCGCCGACGACGCCCAGCACCAGCACCGGCAGCAGCATCGACCAGCCGACCTCGGGATCCTCGCCGCGGCGCCGAGCCTCCACGGTGCCGACCCAGCCTGCCAGCAGCACGGCCGTGGCGATGATGACGCCGTACCAGTGCACCTTGAGCGGGCCGATCTCGAACAGGATGGGGTCGATCACGCGGCCGATTCTACCCGGGATCTTCGCCAGGCCCCGCGCCGGAGCTCCCGCAGTTCGGCCGCAGCATGGCGGTGGCATCATGCCGCGAGCACCGGGGCCCACCCCGTGGAGGAAAGCATGGCCGAAGCGTCCCGTCCCGTCGGCGCCGAGCGTGCGCTGCTGCCGCTGCGCCAGCTGCTGACGCTGTCGATCTACTGGCTGGGGATCCAGGCCATCTGGGGTGGCCTCAACATCGTGGTCATCCCGGACCGCTTCGATAAGCTGGCCCCCGAGCTGGCCGGCACCCAGCTGGCGGTGGTCCTGGGGTTGAGCGCCGTGGCGGCCATCGTGGTCCAGCCCACGGTGGGGATCATCAGCGACTACACCATGACGCGCTGGGGGCGCCGCAAGCCGTACATCCTGATCGGCACCCTGCTGGACATGCTCTTCCTGGTCGGGCTGGCCACGTCCAACGGCTTCCTGGCCATCGTGGCCTTCTACTTCCTGCTGCAGGTCAGCTCCAACTTCGCGCAGGGCCCATTCCAGGGCTATGTCCCCGACCTCGTGCCGGCACGCCAGGTCGGCCTGGCCTCCGGTCTGATGGGACTGATGCTGACGGTGGGCACCATCACCGGCGTGGGCATCGCCACCATCGGGCTGCGCTTCATGTCGGAGCCGGTCACGGTCATGGCCCTGGGTCTCGTGGAGCTGGCCACCATGGTGGTCCTGGTGGCGACCGTGCAGGAGGGCCGCAGCGCGCCGAAGCGCACGCGGTCGTGGGGCAAGCTGGCCACGTCGGCCTGGTCCAGGGACATCCTCCAGCAGCGCGACGTGCTGTGGCTGCTGGTGGTGCGGCTCCTGTTCCTGGGTGCCTACAACGTGACCCTGATCGCCATCTACTACTTCGAGCGCTCGCTGGGCCTGCCCGAACAGGAGGCCAAGGAGACGCTCTTCACGGCGGTGGCCATCGTCGCGGTGATGACGGCCTTGGCCGCCATCCCCGGCGGGCGGCTCTCCGACCGCTTCGGGCGGCGGCCGGTGATCTGGGCGGCGGCCGGCATCGCGAGCATCGGGCTGGCCGGCGCGGCGGTGGCGCCCACGCCGGCGGTTGCCATCGCCTGCTGGGTCCCGTTCGGCATCGGGGTCGGCACCTTCCTGTCCGCCGATTGGGCGCTGATGGCCGACGTCATCCCCAAGGCGACCGCGGGCCGCTACATGGGGATCCTCAACGCCGGGACCGCTCTCGCCGGCCCGGTCTTCATCGTCGTCGCCGGGCCCGTCCAGGACCTGGTCGGTGCCGTGGCCGGCGAGGCGCTGGGGCCGCGGGTGGCCATCGGCATCGCGGCGGGCTTCGTGGTGCTGGCCGCGCTGGCGCTGCGCAAGGTCGACCCGCGCCGGCGCGAGGACTTCGAGGTCGGTCCGCTGGCCGCCGTGCCGGTCACGCAGCCGTGAGCGGGGACCGACGCACCGGGCCGCGCGAGCCGGGGGTCTCCGATTCGCTGCGCTACCGGCTCATGCGCGCCGCGGATCGACTGCTGGTGCGCGCGCTGTTCCGGATCCGCGTGCACGGCCTGGAAGATTGGCCAGCCGCCCCCTTCTGCCTCGTGGTGAACCACCACAACGGCTGGGACCCGCTGATCCTGATCGGTGTGGTGCCGGCCACTCCCCGGGTGACCTGGTTCGGACCAAAGGAGGCCGACTTCTCCGTCGGCTTCAAGAACCGGGTCATGGGATTCTTCGGCGGCGTCATCCCGTTCAACCCAGAGAAGACGACGCTGACATCGGCCACGCGCGCCGTTCGACGCGTGTTCGAGTCCGGGGGCGTGCTGGGCATCTTCGCCGAGGGACGCAACGGCTTCCGCGAGACGGCGCTGCAGCCCTTCGAGGAGGGCGCGGTGGCCTTCGCCACCATGGCCGGCGTGCCGGTCGTGCCGTGCGTCATCTCCGGCACCACCCACGTCTGGCTCGGGAAGCGGGTCTCGGTGCGCTTCGGGGCCCAGATCCCGACCGCCGGCGTAAAGGGCGCCGCGGCGCGCGAAGAGCTCACCGCCCAGGTCCGGGATGCCATGGGGGCGATGCTCCCCAACGTTGAGCCGCCGCTCCCGGGAAACCGTCCGCTGCGCGGCTTCCTGACCGACATCTTCCACTCGCCCGACGAGGTGCAGCGCCGCCTGGATGAGCTGGGCGTGTAGCGCGGCGACGAGGCCGCCGCTCGCCGGGTAGCATCGGTCCCGCTCATGCTTCCCGTCATCTGGGCGACCTTCGCCATCTTGGCCGTGGGCGGGTTCCTGGTGCTTGCCGCCTACTGGCTGGACGTGCAGGACCGTCCCGACCTGTCGTTCCGCGACCGCGTGCTGTGGTCGGTGGCGGTGATCGCCTTCCCGCTGGCCATCCCCGCCTACGCCTTCTGGGGCGGTGGCGGCTGGCCGCCCTTCCTGCGAGCCGCCTCGTTCGTGCCGGCCGCGGCCGTCGCGCTGTTCATCGGGTTCATGCAGGGGGCGTTCACCTGAGCGCGGGCCTATCATCGGTCCATGACAACCACCACCTCCCGCGTCGACGCCGCGCTCGCCTACCTGCGCGATCGCGCCGACGAGCACCTCAAGGGCCTGGATGAATTCCTGCGGCTGGAGTCGGTCAGCGCCGATCCAGAGAAGAAGGGTGAGGTTCGCCGCACCGCGCAGTGGGTCGCCGACGAGCTGACGCGCATCGGCGCCGACAACGCCCAGCTGCACGAGACCAGCGGCCACCCGATCGTGACGGCGGACTGGCTGCACGCGGGACCGGACGCGCCGACCGTCCTGGTCTACTGCCACTACGACGTCCAGCCCGCCGACCCGCTGGACGAGTGGGTGCGCCCGCCCTTCGAGCCGCGCTACGAGGACGACATCGTCTACGCCCGTGGCTCCGGCGACGACAAGGGCCAGCTCTACATGCATCTCAAGGCGGCCGAGGCCTGGCTGCAGGGCGCCGGCGGCCTGCCGCTCAACCTGCGCTTCTTCTTCGAGGGCGACGAGGAGGTGGGCAGCCTGCCGGTGGAGGAGTTCATCGCGGCACATCCGGAGCTGCTGGAGGCCGATGTCTGCGTCGTGTCCGACTCCGACATGCAGGACGACGACGGCACGCCGGCCATCTGCTACGGCCTGCGCGGCATCGCCTACTGGGAGGTCAAGGTCCGCGGGCCGTTCCAGGACGTGCATTCCGGCCAGTACGGCGGCGGCGTCGACAACCCGGCCAATGTCCTTGTCAGGATGCTCGCCAGCCTGACCGATTCCGACGGCCGGGTCACCGTCCCCGGCTTCTACGACCGAGTCCGCGACCTGACCGACGAGGAGCGCCGTGCCTACGCCGAGATGCCCTTCGACGAGCGCGACTGGGCCGAGCGCCTGGGCGTTCCCGGCCCGATGGAGGGGGAGCGCGGGTACACCCTGAACGAGCGCCTATCCGCGCGGCCAACGTTCGACATCAACGGGCTGTGGGGCGGCTACTCGGGCGAGGGGTCGAAGACCATCATCCCAGCCTTCGCGGCCGCCAAGATCAGCACGCGCCTGGTGCCCGACCAGGACCACCGCGAGATCGAGCGACTGATGATCGAGCACCTGCAGCGCATCGCGCCGCCGACGGTGAAGCTGGAGGTGAAGGTCATCCACGGAGGGCAGCCGGCCATCACGCCGATGGACCATCCCGCGGTCCAGCTGGCGGCCCGGGCCCTTGAGGATGCCTTTGGAAAGGCGCCGCTCTTCCACCGCTCCGGCGGCTCGATCCCGGTGGTGGCGGCGCTGGAGAGCCAGCTGGGGCTCAAGTCGGTGATGGTCGGGTTCGCCTCGCCGAACGGCAACTTCCACGCTCCCAACGAGTGGCTGCCGCTGGCAAACTACCGCGGCGGCATGGACGCCATCGTCCGCCTCTGGTCGGAACTGGGCGCGGCCGGTCGGGCGGGGCTCGGCGGCGCCTGAGCCCGGGCCGATGCCGGAGCGGCGGCGGGAGAGGCGCGGGCCGGACGACCCCTGGCTGGCGCTGGGCGCGGCCGCTCGGCTGGTGGGCGTGGGTCCCGATACCCTGCGCCGCTGGGCCGACAGCGGCAAGGTGGAGAGCTTCACCACCCCCGGCGGCCATCGCCGCTTCCTGCGCTCGAGCCTGGAGGCGATGGTCAACGCCCCGCGCCGGCATCGCTACGGAGTGGAGCGGCTGAGCGGGTCGGCGGGGACCATCTCCGGCGAGGTCCACCGTCGCGTGGCCCGTGGCGGCGACGCGGGGCACCCGTGGCAGGCGCGGCTCTCCGCCGAGCAGCGCGCCGAGTTCCGCAGCTGGGGCCAGCGCACCTTCCAGCTGGTGCTGGACTACGTGGGCGCCCGGCGCCGCTCTGAGCGCGAGCTGCTGCTGGCCGAGGCGGAGAAGATGGGCGCGCTATACGGCGAGGAGGCCTCGCGGGCCGGGATGCCGCTGGCCGAGGCGGTGGAGGCGTTCCTCTACTACCGCTCGCCGGTGCTGGAGGCGATCGCCGCGCACCTGCGCCGCCGAGCTGCGGACATCAGCGACGTCACCGCCGCGCATCGCGAGGCCACGGCCGCCATCGACCAGGTGCTGGTGGCGCTCGTCAGCTCCTACCGCTCCGCCTGAGCGGCCGTCACTCCACGATGTAGAGGGTCCGCTCCGTCCGATTCAGTCGCTCGCTGCCGGCATCGGTCACCACCACGATGTCCTCGATCCGGGCGCCCCATCGGCCCTCGACGTAAATGCCCGGCTCCACGCTGAAGGCGTGGCCGGGCTGCAGCGGCTCGTCGTTGCCGGCCACGATGTACGGCTCCTCGTGCGTCTCGATGCCGATGCCGTGGCCGGTGCGATGGATGAACTGCTCCCCGTAGCCGGCATCGGTGATGATGGCCCTGGCAGCCCGGTCCACCTCCTCGGCCGGCACGCCGGGGGCGACGGCATCGCACGCAGCGGCCTGCGCCTCCCGGAGCACCTCGTACAGCGCGCGGAAGTCGGCCGGTGGCTCGCCGACGAACGCCATCCGGGTCGTGTCGCTGCAGTAGCCGTCCAGCGTCCCGCCGATGTCCAGCACGATTGCGTCGCCGGCGCCGATCACACGGCTCCCCGGTTCATGGTGCGGGCTGGCGGCATTCGGGCCGGACCCGACGATCGCGAAGTCGGCGACCTGGTGGCCGGACTCCACCAACAGCTCTCTGATGCGGTGGCTGACCTCCGCCTCGGTGCGGCCGGAGAGGCGCTCGGAGGTGATGGTCAGCATGGACCGATCGGCCGCCGCGGCGGTGGCCCGCAGGCGATCGATCTCCTCGGGGTCCTTGATCCGTCGCAGGGCGGCGATCGCCGGCCCCGCGGCCACCAGCTCGATCGGATCCAGCACCGCGCGCAGCCGCAGCACGAAACGGGCCCACATCTGGTCCTGGACGCCGACCCGCTTCGCGTCGCTGGCAACCAGGCCGTGCACCACCTGGAACGGGTCGTCGGTCTCGTCCCAGGCGATGACCTCCACGGAGTCGCCGAGCGCCCCCAGCTGATGGCGCGCCAGCGGCGCCTCCAGGCGCGGGACGACCAGCCGCGGCGGGCCGGCGGCCGGCACCACCAGGCAGGTCAGCCGCTCGAGCTCGGGCGGCCGGTAGCCCAGCAGGTAGGCGAAGTCCGACGAGGGCGTGACCAGCAGGGCGTCGAGCCCGCGGCGGCCGGCCTCCGCTGCGGCGTCCGCGAGCCGTGCCCGCAGAACGTCCGGCGGGAATGGCCGGGAGGCGGTGGGAAGCAGCGTCATGACCGACAGGGTACTCGGACGCGAACCATCGGGCCATCGACCGTGGGCGGGGCGGACCGTACACTCGGAAACTGGACGCTCGTGTGACAATGTCATACGCACTCGTCAGGAGGCAGGACCTCACGAGGGACCCGGACATGCGCGATGCTGCCCTCCGAACGCGCCCGGTGCTGGCCCGGCGCCTGGTCGCGGCCGCCCTGGTAGCGGTGATGGCGGCCGGCGCCGGCGCGACCGGGCCAGCCATGACCACGGCCGCTGAGCCAAACGCGGCCGCCGCGGCGCGGTTCCTGGCACAGCACCACGGCGGCGGGCCGGCGGACCAGGTCCTCGTCTACGAGCGCGACGGCCGCGTCCCCGCCAGCGGCGAGCCCATCTGGGTCGGCAAGTTCGTGGACGCGCGCAGCGGGGAGCTGCGGACCGTGTACCGCGATCGGTCCGGCACGGTGGGCGACCCGGACCTGGTGCGCGGCAAGGAACGCGCCGCGCTGGCGCGCCTGACCGCCTGGGAGCGCAAGGCCAGCCCACAGCTGCGCGACGCCGTCGCCCGTGCATCCGAGCGCGCCGACGGGCGCGGACAGGGCGCGAACTCCCCGCGTCCGCTCCCCGTGGTCGCCTGGCTTGACGTCGACCTCGACGCGGCCGAGACCGCCGTGCGCGGGCGACACCCGGAGGTGAGCTGGGCCGGGAGGCGTCCGCTGGTCAACGACCTGGCGACGGTGCGCCAGCTGCGCGCTGAGCTGTGGCAGGCGCGCCGCGAGGCCATCGCCGCGGCTGCAGCCGCGCTGCGCGCCGACGTCGAGCGCGCGGGTGGGCGGGTGGCCTACGTCAGCACGTCCGCGCCCATGGTCTTCATGGACCTGGACGCGGCCGTCATTCCCGGGCTCGCGGAACGCGCCGACGTGCGCACCCTGGGGCTGGAGGGCGGCTGGCAACCTGCCATGAGCGCGGCAGGCCCGGCCGTGGAGGCCAACTGGACCAGCGGCGACGGGGACCAGGGGGCCGGGATCCGCGTTGGCGTGGTCGAGTACCACAACGTCCGCCGCAACGGTGACCTGTCGGGCAAGGTTGTGAAGTCGTACAGCACCAGCGGGACGCTCGCCTACTCGCCCACCTTCGACCACCCGACCTGGGTGGCTGGCGCCATCGCCGGGCAGAGCGGGACCTATCGCGGGGTCGCGCCGGGGGCCTCGATCGTGTCGGCCGGGACCGGCGGCTACTCGCCGTCGCTGGCCTACGACCGCGCCATCATCGCCGCCGCCGACTGGGCCGTCTCCCCCTCTGGTGGCGACGCCGACATCGTCAACACCAGCCTGGTGCAGGACACCGCCACCGGGGCGGAGGAGGCGCGGCGCTACTTCGACTCGATCGTGGATCGGGACGGGCGCCTGGCGGTCTCGGCGGCGGGCAACTACGTCAACCTCTCCTCGTGGGCCATCGGCTCGCCGGGAACCGGCTACAACGTGCTGACCGTGGGAGGCGTGGACGACCGGGGAACATCGGGCAGGTCGGACGATCGGATCTGGTACGTCCCCGGGTCGAACGGCAGCAACTGGCTCGACCGGCCATCCGACCCGTGGAACCCGCACGGCGACTACAACAAGCCGAACCTGGTCGCGCCGGCGGTCGCGGTGCGGACCGCGAACGGGCTGGCGGCCAGCGGCACCAGCGTGGCGACGCCGATCGTCGCAGGCGTGGCGGCGCAGGTCATGGCCAACGAGCCGATCCTGGCGGCCTGGCCGGAGGCCGCCCGCGCGGTGCTGATGGCCGGATCCATCCACCGCGTGCCGATGCCGGATGGCTCGCGCAGGGTCGATCACGAGGGGGTCGGCATGATCTCCGCCGTCTGGGCCAACCGGGCTGCCGATGCCGGCGACAACCGGCTTGGCGGATATCGGCTCGGCGAGCTGAGCCCCGGGCAGCAGCCCACCCAGGAGGTCGAGGTGATCGCCGGCGACCGCCTGCGGGTCGCCCTGGCCTGGAACAGCCAGGTCTCCGGCTCGGGCAACCTGGACCTGACCGATCGGCTCCGCGCCGACCTGGACCTGCGAGTAACCGATCCCAACGGCAACGTGGTCGGCTCCTGGACGCTTGACAACGCCTATGAGTTCGTCGAGGTGACGATGCCCAGCTCGGGGACGGCGCGTATCCAGGTCCTGCAGGCGCGCTTCGACGGCTCGTCGGAGACGTACGGCCTTGCGTGGGTCAAGGTGCGGGACACGACCGCGCCCACCATCTCGCGCCGCGTGCCGCAGAGCGGCGAACCCTGGGCGGTCCCGAGCGCCCTGGTGACGGTGACCTTCAACGAAGCAGTGACCGGCGTGTCGCGCAGCAGCGTCCGACTTCTCAGGCTCTCGACCGGCGAGCGCGTGCCGGCCTCGGTCAGCTACCGCTCCTCGACGCGCACCGCCACCCTGGTTCCGGACAGGAAATTGAAGCCGGGGCGCTACCGTGTAGCCGTGCGCAGCGAAATCACCGACCTGGCGGGCAACCGGCTGCCGGTGAATCGCTGGACGTTCAGGGTGACCCGACCGGCCAGGGCCGTCTCGCAGCGCTTCTCGTCCGAGCGACGAATCGTGTTCGAGGCGGGGACCCACATCGGCTACCGGTTCGGCTCTGGCGGAGCGATCAGTGGCAGCAAGTCCTATGACCTGACACGACGCTCGGGCGCGCACGTATCGCGGCGCAGAACGATTCCCGGGGTCCCCGGCTTCTGGCTGAAGGTGACCGACGGCATCTGGGCCGGGTACTGGATCCGCGAGTCGCGCGTCGCTGGCCTGCGGGGAACCGTCGCCCGGAGAACCTGGGCGTCCGAGCGCAGGTTCATCGTCAGTCCCGGCACGCACGTCGGCTACCGCTACGACTCGGACGGGAACGTGGTCCGCAGCAAGTCGGTCAAACTCACCTCCACGTCGGGGGCTCACGCCGACCGCCGCGCCGTCATCAACGGTGCGTGGCACCTGCACGTCACCGACGGCACCTGGGCCGGCTACTGGCTGCCGGAATCGGGCCTGATCTACGTCCGCGGCAGATTCTCGCTATCGGATCTCGGTGCAGCGTGGGCGCGGATGTCGAAGGGCACCCGGACCGCGTATCGCTACGACGCGCATGGCACCGTGATCCACAGTCGGTCGCTGACCCTGTCGTCCGCGTCGGGGGCGCCGGCGCGGGCGTGGGCCATCATCAACGGCCGGCCGTCGCTCTACATCGAGGCCGGCGGCTGGGCCGGCTACTGGCTGCCTGAGACCTCCGGGGTTTGGCTGCCGTGACAGGCCCCAAGCGGGCGCTCGTCATGGTGGCGGCGTCCCTCCTCCTCCTGGCCGCCTGCCGCGCGGCCGGCACACCGGTCGCCAGCCCGGTCCCGGTCGTGTCAGTCCCGCCGGCGAGCCCGGCGGGCTCGGAGACGGCGGCGCCGACAGCTCCTCGCCCGGTGGCGCAGCCCGGGACGCCATACGCCGCCACGGACCTGCTCGCCGCCATGCGCGACTCGCGTCGGCCCGGCGGCGTCCCGGACGAACTGGAGACCGAGGCGATCGCCGGCGCGATCGCCGAGAGGGCCTGGACCTGGGACGGGGAGCCGTGGGAGTCGCTCTCGGTGGGGGCGGCCTGCGGCCCCGACGCCTGCAGCCTGGACCTGGCCGGCACGCCCGCCGGGGGCGCCGGCACGGACCTGTATTCGTTCGCCATCGACACGGCGAGCGGGGCGGTCGAGCTGCTGTCAACGGACCTGCATGGCTATCCAGCGGACCTCGAGGAGGAGCTGGATGCCGCGACCCGTGCCGTCATGGACCCGGACGAGCTGGACGGGCTGGCGCTGGTTGGGGCGCGCTGGCTGGCTCCGCCGGACACCGGCCGCTACTGGCTGGCCTATCGGTCCGGTGGCGAGGAGGGCTCGCCGGGCATCGACGTGCTGCTGGACCTGACCAGCGGCGAGGTCCTGGAGGTCGCGGACCCGGGCTAG
>DASUSP010000192.1:0-18806 GCA_036375035.1 Candidatus Limnocylindria bacterium | reverse complement strand
CGGCCGGCTCGAGAAGTTCATCGGGGATGCGGTCATGGCCGTGTTCGGCCTTCCGGTTGCCCACGACGATGACCCCGCCCGAGGCGTTGCCGCCGGCCTCGACCTGCGAGATAGGGTCCGGAGCGTCGGCGCGCTGCGCGAGCGCCTCCCGATCCGGATCGGGATCCACACCGGCGAGGTGGTCGCGACCCGCGACGCCGCGGCTGCCGACTTCCTGATCACCGGCGATGCTGTGAACACGGCGGCCAGGCTCCAGCAAGCGGCTGCACCGTGGGAAGTCCTCGTCAGCGAACGCACGGCTCGCGCCACCGGCTCGCGGTTCGCCTGGGAGGCGCCGGAAGACCTCGACCTGCGGGGTCGCGAGGAGGGCGTGCCGGCGCGGCATCTCGCCGGGCGTGCGAGCGCCCCGCAGCCGAGCCGTCCGCCGCTCGTGGACCGCGTGGACGACCTGCGTCTCCTCGACCTGGCGGCTACCCGTGCGTTCGGCGAGCGCCGGCCGTACCTCGTGACCGTCCTGGCTCCGGCGGGGACCGGCAAGACGCGGCTGGCCGAAGAGTTCGTTGCGCGCGTGGAGGCTGGAGGGTTCGCGCCGGCAGTGCGAGTGGCCTTCGTCCAGTGCCTCTCCTGCGGGGAGGAGCCGTCCTGTTCGCCCGTCCGCAGCCTGCTGCTCCGGCTGTTGGACCTGCCGGATGCCGCCGACGCGTCGCAGCTGGACATGCGCCTGCGCCAGTGGCTAGGGGCCTCCGGGCACGCGGACCCCGACCGGCTGGCCGACCTGCTCCTCGGATCGGCTGGCGAGGGCGCCGTGCTCTCGGCAAACCTCCCGGCGATACTCGGCGGATGGCGGGTCGCGCTCGAGCTCGCTGCCGCCGAACGGCCGCTCCTGCTGGTCGCCGACGACCTCCATGCGACGACCGATACGTTCATCGCGCTCCTCGAACACGCGATCGCGCCAGCCGCGGAGGTGCCGCTGCTCGGGCTGGTGCTCGCCAGGACGGAGCTGCTCGATCGCCGCCCCGACTGGGCGGCCGGCCATCGCAACGCCATGACCCTGGCACTCGCCCCGCTGCCCGAGCTGGAGATGTCGCGCCTCGTGGCGGCGCAGCTGTCGGACGCTTCGCCGGATGTGGTCCGGCGGATCGTGGCGCGGGCGGGCGGTAACCCGTTCTTCGCCGGCGAGCTCATCCGAGCGCTCAGCGGTCCAGCCGCCAGCCCATCGCGGCTCGCGGTCAACGCCGCGGGACCGGACCTGCCCGACACGGTGCAGGGGACGCTGCTCGCCCGGATCGACCTGCTGCCGGCGTCGGCCCGTCGGATGCTCCAGGTCGGCTCAGTCTTCGGAGCCCGCTTCACGGCGGAGGGCGTCAGCGCCGTGGAGCCTGCCCTCGCGGTCGACGCGTTGGTCGCGCTCGAGGCGCTCGAGGCGCTCGAGAAGCACGACCTGGTCGCCGCGACGCCGGGCGGTGCGCTCGCCTTCCGACACGCGCTTGTGCAGGAAGCCGCGTACCAGACGCTGACCCGCCGCGACCGCGGCGCACTCCACGCAGCCGCCGCCCGCTGGATCGAGGCGAACGGACGAGGACGCGAGGACCAGCTTGCCGAGGTGATCGGCTTCCACTGGCACCAGGCCGCGACGCTGATGCGGGCGGCGGCGGAGACTGCGCCCGACGAGCTCACCGCGGAGGCCGTGGCGTGGCTGAGGCGCGCGGCGGAAGTGGACGTGCGGCGGTGGGCGGGCGCGGAGGCCGTCACCCACCTGCGGCATGCGCTCGAGATCGCCCCGGACGAGGAGGTCGCGGCGATCCTGCTCGAACGGATCGGCGATGTCGTCCAGCGGGGGGATGACTCGGTCGAGGCCTACGAGGCCTCGCTCGAGCGCCTCCCCGCCGGCCCGAGCGCGGCCGACGACGAGCTGCGCCTCATCGGGAAGCTCATCCTCGTCCACGCCCGGACGCAGGGTGCCATGGGGCGACGGATTCCCGCATCGGAGATGGCCGAGCTGGTGGCCCGCGGCTCCGAGCTCATGCAGCGAAGTGGCGACCCTCAGGCCCGGGCGCGCTACCTCATTGCGTGCGGCTTCCTGCCGTACTGGCAGGCCGGCGGGGATGGTGCCGGATCGCAGGAGGACGCCGCCGCTCGCCGGCGCGACACTGAACGCGGGCTGCGGTTGGCCCGCGAGGCCGACGACGATGACCTCCAGAGCATCGCCCTGGACGCGCTCTCCGGGATCGCCCAGAGCCTCGGCCAGCACCGAGAAGCTCGCGAGCACGCGCGGCGCCGCCTGGAGCTCGGTGATCGGCTGGGGCTTGGAGAGCGCCTGGACGCCTGCGCCTTCGTCGCCTGGGAGTCATGCCTCCTTGGCGACTACCTCGATGCGCTGGAGGTGACGGCTCGCGGACTGCAGTTGGTCGATGGGCCGATCGGGCTCCTGAGTGTGGTCCACATGCTCTCCTGGCGCGCGCACGCGGCGTCGATGGTCGGCGCCGACGAGGTTGCGCTCGAGGCCGCTCGCAGCGCCCGCCAGAGCTGGGAGGAGACCGGCCGAGGGCCGGCGGCATACGCGGTGCACGGGTTCCTGGCAGGCGTCGAGGTAGCGCGCCGTCGCGGCGACCTCGGCGAGACCAAGCGATGGAGCGACCTGATCGATGCGGTGTGCACTCCGCTGCCGCCCGCCTCGTTCGCAAGGGCAGCGCTCCATGTGGCGGAGCTCGATCGCGAGGCGCTCCTCGACGATGTCAGCCGTCCAGCCGCGCTCGGGGAGCGTTCGCATCTAGTCGAGCGGGCGCTGAACGCGTGCCTGGACCGGGGATGGTTGCCCGGCAGGCACGTCCTCGACCATCTGCTACGGGAAGCGGAGCGCCAGTCGCTGCGCCCGCTCGCGGCACAGGTCCACCGCGGGCTGGGCCTGCAGGGGTCGCGGACTCACTTGGGGATCGGCCGCAGGCTCGCCGAAGAGATGGGAGCGGCGCCGCTCGTCGCCCGGATCGACGACGGGTTGGCCACCGGTGAGGGACAGCACCATGAAGCCTGGGCCGGCACGGCCGGCGGAGGAGGTACACAATGAAGGTCGAAGAACAGTTGGCGGAGGTGCCGCTCCTCGCGGAGCTGGATGTCCGCACCCGGCGGCGGCTGGCGCAGCAGGGATTGCGCCGGACGTACGTACCCGGTGCGTACATCATCAAGCAGGGCGACCCAGCGTCCGCGTTCTACGTCGTGCTCGCCGGAAGGGTGTCCGTGGAGCAGGAGAGCAACGGGACGGTGGCGACCCTGACCGAGCTCGGCCCCAACGCCTTCTTCGGCGAGGTGGCCCTCATCGAATCGACGCCCCGCACAGCGTCGGTGAAAGCCCTGACCGAAACCGAGTGCCTGCTCCTCCCGGCGTGGGAGTTCACAGCGCTGCTCAAGGAGTTTCCCGATGTCGCCGACGTCGTCCTGCACGAGCTGATCCGCCGGATGCATCGCAATGAGCATCAGGTGCTCTAGCCAGGGCCCGATCAGGGGGTGGCGCGACGAAGCACTGAAGCCAGGTCGTCTGCGGTCATCGGTGCCTCCAAGCGGTCGACGCCGTCGACCGCCACCACCGGAACCCGGAAGCCGTAACGCAGCACGAGCTCATCACTGGCGTCGATGTCGACGCGCTCGTATCGGTCCGGCCCGATCAGCGCGTCCATGACCTGCCGCGCCTCATCGCAGAGGTGGCAGTCCCTGCGCTCGTACAGCGTGACCCGACCCTTCATGGACCGATGATAGGGGCGGGGTTAGGATGGGCCTGGCGCCGCCCCCGTAGCTCAGTGGATAGAGCGCCGCCGTCCTAAGGCGGGCGTCGGGGGTTCGAATCCCTCCGGGGGCGCCATTGCCTCGACGCGGTAGGTCGCCTCGTCGATGTCGCCCCAGGTGTACCGCTCGCCGGTGCGCTTCATGGCCGCCTCGATGCGGGCGCGCTGGCCCGACAGTCCCTCCGCTGGAAGGTGCCGCAGGCGTCGAAGCTCGTCGCGCTCCAGCGCCACCAGCTCGGGCGGTTCGGCGTGGGCGGCGAGATGCTCGATCACGGTCTGCGCCCCTCGTCGAGTGCCTCGCGGACCTCGTCCATCCAGCCGAGCATGACTAGCCGCCTCGATGCCTGCAGTCTAGGCCTCCTCGAGCTGGAGGCTCACGATCGGCTCGGCTTCCCACTCGTCGAACGGGTCGTCGCCGACAGCGGCGAAGATGCCCGGAGCCGTGGCGAGGAATGCCTCGCGCGACTCCCAGATGGAGAGGCCGACGAGCCGGCCGCCGTCGATCTCCTGCCACGGTCCCATCTGGAGGAGGCCTTCCGCACCATCACCTGCAGCGCTCAATCGTTGCATCGAGGCGATGACGTCGTCGCGGTGTTCCGGTTTGGGGGTGTGGATCGCGATGTGCGTGAACATGCACGAAATCTACTCCATGTCGGTCCCGGCGCCGCCGTCGCGGGTCGCCGCTAGGCATAGCGCGCAAGTAGGGCAATCCGGTCCCGGCGTCCCTCCGGGGGCGCGCCATGAACTGGCCTCGCCCGTCGGCGGCTGAGCGCCTAGGCTGGTGGCGTGAACGGTCGACAGGGCCCGCGCGTACTTGTGGTCGACGACGAGCAGCCGATCCGGGAACTCGTCCGCAGCTATCTGGTGCGCGAGGGCATGGAGGTCTCCACGGCAGAGGATGGTCCGTCCGCCCTGAAAGCGGTGCGGCGGCTCAACCCGGATGTGGTCGTCCTCGACCTGATGCTGCCCGGACTGGATGGCGTCGAGGTGTGTCGTCAGCTCAGGACGTTCAGTGATGCCTACGTCGTCATGCTCACGGCGCGGGACGAGGAGGTGGATCGAATCGTCGGGCTCTCCATCGGCGCCGACGACTACATGGTCAAGCCGTTCAGTCCCCGGGAACTGGTCGCCCGCGTCAGGGCACTGATGCGCAGGCCCAGGGCTCCGACGTCATCGTCACCGGCATCTGGGTTGGAGGTCGACACCGCCACGCGCCGCGTGACCGTCGACGGTCACGAAGTGCGCCTCACGAACATCGAGTTCGCGCTTCTCGAGGCACTCGCCCGAAACCCCGGAGTCGTGCTCACGCGGGCTCAGCTGCTGGAGAGTGTCTGGGGACCTGGCTTCGTCGGGGACGACCATGTGCTCGATGTCCACGTCGGCAACCTGCGGCGCAAGCTTGGGGATGGCTCACCGACGCCGCGGTTCGTGGAGACGGTCCGCGGCATCGGATTCCGCCTGGAGGCAACATGAGCCTCATGCCGCGACGCCTGCGCGGTCGCCTGCTCATCGCGAACCTCGTCGTCGCCGCCGCCGCGATCGGTACAGTCCTCGTCGGCGTGAGTTTGGTTGGCCCGGGATACTTCCAGGAGGCGATGGGTCACCAGCCCGGCGACCCAGCCGGTCAACAGATGGACGAGCTGACGCTCGCCGCGTTCCACGAGGCCATCCGGACCGCGTTGCTGGCCGCCGCCGCCACCGCGCTGGCCGCTGCGGTGATCGTCAGCCTGGCGCTGTCCAGCAGGATTGCGAACCCGGTCAGCCGCCTGGTCCAGGCCGCGCGGCGCGTTGCGGCGGGCCACTACGCGGAGCGGGTGCCGGTCGAAGGGGAGGGCGAGATCGGCGAGCTGGCCGGCGCCTTCAACGTCATGTCCGCCTCGCTCGAGGGCACGGAGCGACGACGCGTCCAACTCGTCGGGGATGTCGCGCATGAGTTGCGCACGCCGCTGACCACGCTCGACGGCTACCTGGAGGGGCTTCAGGACGGCGTGATCGAGCCAACGGCCGAGACGTGGGATCTGCTGCGCCGCGAGACGGGCCGCCTCATGCGCCTCACGGGAGACCTTGCTGAGCTGTGGCGTGCGGAGGCACGGCAGCTACCGCTCGGGATTGAGGCGGTGGACGTCGAGCCGATGCTGAGTGACGTGTTGGACCGGTTCGCGCCGATGGCGATGGAGCGCCGGCTGCGGTTCGAGACGGACATCGCCCCCCGAACCACCGTGCTCGCCGATCGCGACAGGCTCATTCAGATCCTGGGCAACTTCCTGTCCAACGCGATCCGGCACGCTCCATCCGGGAGCACGATTCGGGTGGCGGTCCGACGCGAAGGCGCCGATGTTCAGCTATCGGTGGCCGATGAGGGGGCCGGCCTGTCGCCCGAGCAGCAGGCGCGGGTGTTCGAGCGCTTCTATCGCCTAGACGCCGCACGCTCTCGCGATGACGGAGGTGCCGGTATCGGTCTCTCGATCGTGCGCGCCCTGGCCGAGGCGATGGACGGTCACGCGTGGGCCGAAAGCGCGGGGCCGGGCCAGGGCGCGACCTTCTTCGTCAGGCTGCCTTCAGCCGCACGAACCTGATCGGGCACGGGTTGACCAAGTCTTGACCCAGTCTTGCCGGTTATCGGCATGGACTTCCGTTCGCACCCTCTTACCTTTGAGCTGTGGGACGCGCAGAACTGAGGCAGGACAGATGATGGACGGGGCCTGGGGCATGACCCTGGGCGGCTGGATCTGGATGGTGGTCTGGGTCGGCGCTCTCCTCGTCATGGTCTGGCTGCTGGTGGCCGGCGGCCGCCGCGTCGAACGCGACGACCCGCTCGACATCCTGCGCGCCCGGTACGCACGCGGTGAGATCAGCGAGGCCGAGTTCCGCCATGCGCGGGACCTCCTCGACGATCCAGGAGGCAGCTAGTGAGTTACAGGATCGTGGCGGCTCTGGCCACGGGCGCCTTGACAGTTGGCATCCTCGTCGGTGCGGCGGGGGCCGTCCTTGTGGGGAACGCGATCACGCCCGACCGCCAGGGCATGGGCGGTTCGGCGGGGCAGATGAACACCATGATGGGCGGGTCGATGATGGGCGGCGCTGACTTCGGCGACATGGCCGAGCTGCATGCGCAACATCACGGCACCGGCCGATGAGTGCCAAGCGTGGCACCGGTCGACCACAGCGCCATCGCGTCGAGGCCGACTCGACAGCCACCCCGCGGTGGCGGTATGCGCTCTCCGTGGCGATCGTGGTGGTGGTCCTCGGCGCGGGTTTCGTCCTCGGCTTCGGCGACTTCTTCAATCGCCCGGATGGCGCGACGGCGGAGGCACTCCCCGTCCAGATGTCCATGGCCGGCTTCCATCCAGGGATCATCACCGCCAGGGCGGGGGAAAAGCTGACAGTCGAGCTGTGGACCACCGATGCGGCTCCACACCTCCAGGACGGCGTCCACACCCTCATCAGCGACGAGCTGGGGATCTACGAGGAGCTGCCGGCGGAGTCTCGCCGGACCGTGACACTCCAGATGCCGGCGATGCCCGGTGACTACGACATCTACTGCGACACGTGCTGTGGCGGAAAGGCCAGCCCGAGCATGCACGGCACCCTGCGGGTCGAGGCCGCCTGAGCGCGTGAGCCACGTCCATCAGCCAGCACGGCTTCGTGCGGGCGCGACCGTTTCCGCGCCGCCGGCGCTGGCCGGCCTGCCAGTGCCGGCGATAATCCTGGCGACGGCGCTCGGCGCAGTCGCCATCGTTGCGGGCGCGGTCGTCGTCGCCTCACCCTTCGATGCCGCTGCCTTCGGGGGATTGACCGTCCCGACGGTGCTCGGTGCCGGGGTCCTCGACGGGCTGAACCCGTGTGCTTTCGCGCTGCTGGTCCTGTTCGCGACCTACACCCTCACGATTGCCAACAAAGTGACCTCGGACGGGAGCAGCACGGCGCTCGCCCGGCGTCAGCTCCTCGGGGCGGGCTCGCTCTACGTGGGCGCCGTGTGGGTGACCTATTTCCTCATCGGGCTGGGACTGTTCAGCTTCCTCGGCTGGCTCGGGCGAGATCATCTGGTGACGCGCGTCGCAGCCGTCCTCGCCCTGGGTATGGGGCTGTGGATGATCAAGGACATCCTCTTCCCGCGCTTCGGACCCACTCTTGCGGCACCACAAAGGTCGCACGGATGGATGCATCGCGCCGTGGAGCGCGGCGGGCTGGGTGGAATGCTGCTGGCTGGCGTGCTCGTCGGGATCTGCACCGTCCCGTGCTCCGGGGCGATCTATCTCGGCATCGTCGCCGTGCTGAACGCTTCGGGTGGCGGCGCGACCGGGCTCGCCCTGCTTGCCCTCTACAACCTGGCGTACATCGTGCCGCTCGTCGCCCTGCTGCTCGCCGTGAGCAATCGGCGTGTACTCGGCCGACTCGGCCGCTGGAACCAGGCCAACACCCCGTGGGTCAAAGCCAGCCTCGCGGGTGCGGTGATCCTCATGAGCCTTGGACTGCTCGTCACCCTGTGAACATATGAGCGCTGCCGGTTGTCGCTTCCAGTCCCGATGCTGCTCCGACTCCGCCGGTCGAGGACGGGCCATCCTGGGCGCAGGTCCCGGACGCGGTGACGTCCAGCTCTTGTCCTCTGGCAGTGAGCCGCGGACGCTAGACCGCCGCGGGAGGTCCTGACGCGCGGCCGAACCTCGGTCGCCGGGACTGCGCCGAGCCGCTGCCGAGACCGTCCCGCCGTGCGAGGAGGATGGTCATGGAGCACATCCGCCATGAGATCCGGATCGAGGCGCCGGTCGAGCATGTCTGGGCGCTCCTCTGCGACACGTCGCGCTGGCAGGACTGGATGCCGCGTGCTGAGCACTCGGACTGGAGCGGGCCATATGACCAGGTCGGGACGACGTACGTCTCGAAGTTCAAGATCATGGGTTTCGAGATGAAGCAGACGAACAAAGTGGTGGAGGTGGAGCCGCTCAAGCTCATCCGCGAGCACACCGACGACGGCCCGATGGACACCTACTTCCGCCTCGAGCCGGACGGCGATGCGACACGCGTGATCGTCGAGTCTGACTACGAGATGCCCGGGTACATCCCCGGGTTCGTCAAGAACCTGATGACCACGAACTGGATCGAGCGCAACACGCGCCAGATGATGGAAGACTTCAAGGCAATCGCCGAGCTGAAGGTGCCCGCCGCAGTGTGAGGCCTCGCACTCGCCTGCCAACCGAGGGCCGCGGCCAATCGCCGCGGCCCCTTGTCAGGCACCTCGTGGTCGCCAGCTTCGCGCGGTGATCCGAGTGATCCAGATTTCGACACGTCCCGGCGGGCACGGGACGTGGACCCGTCGTGCCCGGGAAGCCAACGCTCCACCATCGGGGCATGCTGATGCGCTTCATCCCGGTTCTGGTGGCCCTGGTCGCGGTACCCATCGGATGGCTGGTGACCCATCTCGTGGTGCTGGCCTTCGGGTACCCGGGAGATCCTGCCAGGGGGCCGGCGATCACCGGCGCCGCCATTCACGCCGTTGGCGGCTTCGCGGTCGCCTCGTGGCTCATCGCACGGAGGCAACCACGCCCCTGACAACCGCTACGGCGTGGCGATCTCGGCTGGTTCCTGGGGCTCGCTGCGGACGGCGGCCCAGGCGAGGATCCCCAGGGCCGCCAGCAGCGCCACGCCCATTACCGGAGCGCCGATGCGCTTCAGCTCGGCAGTGTCCACCAGCAGCCCCAGGACGAAGACCGCCAGCCCCAGGTTGATGCCCCAGAACATGCTGTGCCGCACCCAGGCCGCGGTACCTCCTCGTGCCAGGACGAGAGCCGCCAGAAGCGCAACCGCGATGTTGGTGATCACGCCGATGTAGGTGACGTGGTCGCTGGCGATCAGCACGTTCAGCGGAAACGCTGCCGGGTCGTCCGGGTTCTCGGCGGTGATGAAGCTGAAGACCAGGTACATGAACAGCACCAGCGCGCCGACCACCCATATCGAGGCGGCACCGAAATGCCGACCCGCATCGGTCCCGAACCATGAGACGCGCAGCGAAGCTGGCCAGATGCGGATCACGAACAGGATCACCGCCACCAGCTGGGTCAGCAGGTAGATGCCGCCGGCCGCCTGCTCCAGTCCCGCCAGCAGGCCGACCGAGATGACCAGTCCTCCCAGGAAGAGCGCGACGACCTGGATGACGCCCAGCGTCGGCAGGCCGCGCGTCCCGAGCAGACGCCACTCGATGAATCCCATGGCCGCCATCACCAGGTAACCGAAGGTCATGGCCGATGCGTGCGCGCCCACCCCGTCGCCGCTGACCAGCTGGATCTCCAGGGCGTACTGGAGCTGCAGCAGGACGCCCACCACCGCGCCATAGCCGAACGTGGTGAGTGCGAGCAGCAGCGCCAGGCGCGGCAGGGTGCGCTCCGAGGCAAGGAAGAGACGCCACAGCCAGATCAGCAGCCAGGCGACGGCCAGCAGCAGGGCGGCGCCCGAGATAGCGCGGAATGCCAGGTTGCCGGTGTAGAAGGCGAGCACGTAGACCGGCACCAGCACGGCCAGCGTCAGCATCAGGCGGCGGTCCGATTCGCGGAAGAGCATGAACGCCGAGGCCACGATGGCCAGGGTCAGCCAGCCGACGGTGCCGGCATGAACGTGGGTGAGGACCTGGTCGCGGTTGAACTCGACGGCATCGGCGCCGTTGAGGATGCCGATCACGATGTTCACCACGAACACCGCCATGGCGGCCAGGTACAGGTCGCGGGCGTCGCGCACCCAGGACCCCGCAGGGGGGTTGGTCACTCGGGAATCCTCCAGCCCCCCGGAAGCCCCCGCGGCCGCGCATTCTACGGTGTGCGCCGTCCCCGGATCAGGATTCGCCGCGCGGACCCAGCAGCCGGCGGCCGAGGTAGCTGCTGCTGAGCCCGTGCAGCACCACCGACAGGACGATCGCGGCCGAGATTGCCGCGAACAGGGTGCGCCCCTCCGGCGTCTGGAACGATTGCAGTCCGAACCCCAGGTAGTAGACGGAGCCGATGCCGCGGATCCCGAACCAGCCGATGAAGATGCGCTCGTTCCACGTCGCGCGGCTGCCGAGTAGCGCCACCCACGCGGCGATCGGCCGCACCACGAACAGCAACCCGCCGACGACGGCCAGCAGCGGGAGCGCCAGCTCCCCGAAGAGCGCCAGCGGCAGGACCGTGCCCAGGACAAGCATCACCGCCATCTCGGCCAGCTTCTCGACGGTGAGCGTGAACTCGTGCAATCGCTGGTTGTATGCGTGGTCGTGCTCGTAGCGACGGAAGGCGACGCCGGCGGCGAAGACGGCCAGGAAGCCGTAGCCCTCGATCATCTCCACCAGCCCGTAGACCAGGAAGATGGAGGCCAGCGCCACGTAGCCGTCGAATGGCTCCGACAGCCATCCCCGTCCGCCGATCCGGTAGGTGATCACTGCGATGGTGAGACCGGCGATGGCGCCCCCCGCCAGGCCGACGACGATGGCGTAGACCAGGTCGGCCAGCAGCCACTCGACGAACCACGCGCTGGCCGCGTCGAAGGTCTGCTGCGCGCCGAAGATGGCCAGCATCACGAATGGGAAGGCCAGCCCGTCGTTCAGCCCCGCCTCCGAGGTGAGGGCGAAGCGTGCCTCGTCCTCCGGTTCGGCGTGGCCCGGTCCCTCCACCTGCACGTCGTCGGCGAGCACCGGGTCGGTCGGCGCCAGGCTGGCGCCGAGCAGGACGGCGGCCGGCAGGCTGAGGCCGAGCGCCCACGTCCCGAGCAGGGCCACGCCGGCGATGGTGAGCGGCATCGCCACCGCCAGCAGCATCACCGTCGAGCGCCACGCACGCCAGGTCAGGGGCCGATCCAGCTTCACGCCGGCGGCGAACAGCGACACGATCACCGCGAACTCGGCGACGCGGGTGATGAGCTCCGGCTCCAGGGTCGGGTCGAACCAATCGACGTCCGCCAGCCGCAGGCCCGCCCCGGCCGCAAGGCCGATGGCCAGGTAGATCAGGGCGGCCGAGAACGGCCGTCCCTTCTGCATGGACAGCACCACCGCGCCGACCAGCAGCGCCAACCCTGCCACGGCCAGGAGTGCTTCGTAGGCGCCGATCTCGAAGCCGAAACCGGGGACGCGAGCCAGCGGGCCGGGGGCGATCGGCAGCATGTGGGCGAATCGTAGCGGTGGAGCGTGGCTAGAATCGGTGCGACCGGCGCTTGCCGGCGAGTGGCGGAGGGCAGGTGGCGCGAATGTTGAGCAGGCTGGGCGCGGCGCTCGTCGCGGAGGCGGTCGGGACGTTCCTCTTCTTCTTCGTTGGCGCGGGTTCGGTGGTTCTCACCACCCATGCTGGCGACGGCGGCCCGGGGCTGGTGGGCGTGGCCCTGGCGCACGGCCTGGCGCTGGCGGTCCTGGTCTCGGCCTTCGGGGCCATCTCGGGCGGCCACTTCAACCCGGCGGTGACGGTGGCGGTGCGGCTGGCCGGCCGCATCGAGTGGTCGCACGCGGTCATGTACGTGGTCGCGCAGCTGATCGGCGCGGTTGGCGCCGGGCTGGCGCTGCGCTTCGTCTTCCCGGAGAGCTCGTGGGGCCCCACCAACATCGGCACGCCCGCCCTGGGCGAGGGGATCTCCATCGGGGCCGGGATCGCCCTCGAGGCGGTCATGACCCTCCTCCTGGTCCTGGCGGTCTTTGGCACCGCAATCGACATGCGGGCGCCGAAGCTGGGCGGCATCGCCATCGGCCTTGCGCTGGCCGCCGACATCCTGATGGGAGGCCCGCTGACCGGGGGCGCCGCAAACCCGGCACGGTGGTTCGGGCCTGCCGTGGCGTCGGGTGCCTACGAGGACTGGTACGTGTGGTGGATCGGTCCGCTGCTGGGCGCGATCGTCGCCGCGGTGCTGTACCGGTACATCTTCCAGGGAGAGGCGGAGCCGACCGTCACGCCGGCTACGCCGGAGGGCTGATCCGGTTCGCCGCGCCTAGGGAGTGGCCTCGGCGGCGGCCGGCCGTTCCGCTGGCCTCACGCCGAACAGGCGCGGCGCCAGCCGGGTGGCGGCCCACACGAAGAAGAGCATCACGGGGACCTCGATCAGCGGTCCAACGACCGTTGCCAGCGCCACCGTGGGCGTGAACGCGGTGATGGCGATGGCGATGGCGATCTCGAAGTCGCGCCCGGTGGCGCTGAATGCCGTCGCCACCGCGTCCTCGTAGCGGAAGCGCAGCCGGGCGCCGAGCAGGAACACGGTGAAGAACATGGCCGCGAAGAAGATGGTCATGGGGATCGCCATCTCGACCACGATCAGCGGCCGCTCCAGGATCAGGTCGCCCTTGAGCGCGAACATCACTACCAGGGTGAACAGCAGGCCCAGGATCGAGACCGCGTTCAACAGCGGCTTCAGGGAATCCATGCCCGCCTCCCCGCGCCGCCGCACCACCAGCATGCGGGTCGCCACGCCCAGCACCAGCGGCAGGCCCAGGTAGAGCACCACGCTCTCGGCCACGACCCACACGTCGAAGCTGACGTTGCCGATCAGGAGGCGGGCGTAGACCGGGATCAGCAGCATCTGGATCACCGAGTTGAGCGCCACGAAGACCAGCGCCATGGGCGTGTTGCCCTTGGCCAGGAACGTGAAGATGATCACCATCGCGATGCACGGCGCCAGCCCGTACAGGATCAGGCCGGTGCGCAGCTCCGGGTCGGCCACGAACAGGTTGGCCAGCCCGAACATCAGGAACGGCGCGACCAGGTAGTTGAAGGCAAGCAGGACCACCAGCTGGTGAGGTGACCGGAACGCAGCGCCGACCTCGCCCAGCCGCACGTTGGTCATGGCCGGGTACATCATGGCGAACAGCCCGATCGGGACGCCCAGGCTGATGGCGTTCGGGACGGTCAGCTCGAACGAACCGGCGGCAATGTCCTTGATGGCGTCGATCGGCGGCGTCAGCGCGAAGTCGGAGATGTTCAGGGCGTTGCCGACCGCGATGCCGATGGCCATGCTGACCACCACGAAGATCGGCAGCAGCCTGAAGTCCTCGAGCCGAAGGAGGATGCGTCTCATCGGCGCCATTGTCTCAGCGGCCGCTGTGATACCTCACCTGCCAAATGTCACGAACGTCCGCTTGACCTTCCCGTAACTGGAACGCGACCGCGGATCACTCAGGCGAATCTCGCGACTCCAGGCGCTTTGGCCCCCATGCGACGGGACCTACGGCCCGCTCGTCGCCTGGTACGTTCGGCCGAGACTGCTCCCCATGCTTCACACCTCGCGGCGGGGCGTTCCCGCTCTGGTGCTCGCGGCTTTCCTGTTGACTGCCTGCGCCCAGCCTGCGAACCGGGCCCCCGTGACGACCTCAGCGCCGGCGCCGGCGTGGGCCTCGCTCGACGTCCTGCTCACCAAGTCGCCGACCTGCACCTGCTGCACCGGTCACGAGGCGTACCTCGAGCGGCTCGGAATGCGCGTGCAGGTCACCGTGAGCGAAGATATCAACGCGGTGAAGGACGTGTATTCGATCCCGGCCGAGATGCGCAGCTGTCACACCTCGACCATCGGCCGCTACTTCGTGGAGGGACACGTGCCGTTCGCCGCCATCCAGCAGCTCATGGCGGAGCGCCCGGACATCGATGGGATCAGCCTTCCGGGGATGCCCGCCGGCTCACCCGGGATGGGCGGCGAGCTCACTGGACCACTCGTGGTCTACGCCATCGATCGCGGCCAGGTGGTCGGGGAGTTCGGCAGCTTCTAAGCCGGGCGCGTCAAGCCCGACGCGAGGACGAGCGGCCGGCAATGAGGACGCCGACCAACACCACTCCCAGCAGCACGATGACCAGCAGCGCCGGGTGCCAGGCGCGGCCGAACCGCACCACCACCGGCGTCAGCACGGCGATGGCTGCCACCACCAGGACCGCTCCGGTTCCCACGGGACGTCCGCCCGAGCTGGCCACGGCGAACCAGCCGGCCACGAGCCCGTAGCCGATCGCCAGCAGGCCGACCAGGGCCGTGCCGATGGCGGTGGTCTGTTCCGGCGGGGCGGCCATGCGTCCGCCCGCGATCAGGCCGGCGACCAGCAGCAGAGCGCCGTACCCGAGAGCGATCGCCGCGATCAGCCCCAGCAGCGGCCCCACCATCCGCCCTCGACCGGGTCGCCGCTCCATGGGATTCAGTGCGCCGTCGACGAGGCGCCGTTCAGCAGGATGACGCCAATGATGATCAGGCCGATCCCGCCCAGCTTGACCGCGTCCAGCACCTCTCGGAACAGGACATAGCCGATCACCACGATCGCGGCGGTCCCGATCCCCGACCAGACGGCGTAGACGATGCCCAGCGGGATGCTGCGCAGCGCGACGGACATGGCGTAGAAGCTGATCCCGTAGCCGACCACCACCACCGCGGCCCAGCCCAGGCGCGTAAACCCATCGGACAGCTTGAGCGCGGTGGTGGCGACCACCTCGCTGCCGATCGCCATGGCCAGCCACAGGACGGGATGCATCGGTCTCCTCGTCGGCCCCCTCAGATGAAGAAGGTGAACAGGTTAGCCAGCCAGCTGAAGGCGTTGGTGAAGATCAGGACGCCGATGCCGACGATGAACAGCCCCGACACCGCCTGCACGGCCCGATGGTGGCGCCGCAGCCAGTCGAAGAGCGGCCGCACGCGGGGGAGGGCCAGTGCGGCGGCGACGAACGGGACGGCGAGGCCGGCGGAATAAACGAGCAGGAGCAGCGCTGCGGTGCCGGCATCCCGGGTGGAGGCGCCCATGGTCAGGATGGCTCCCAGCACCGGACCGATGCACGGGCTCCAGCCGACGGCCACCAGCGCTCCCAGCCCTAGCGCGCGCGCGTTCCGCGAGACGGGGAGCAGGTCGGTGGGGACCGCGATGCGCCATCGATCCAGGACTGGCCCGAAGACGCCGGTGGTGAGCACCCCGATGACGATCACGATCCCGCCGGCCACCTGCCGCGCCTCGTTGGAGCGGAACAGCGTGCTGCCCAACAGCCCCACCGACGTACCGAGCACGACGAACAGCAGGCTGAATCCGAGCACGAACAGCAGCGCCGGGGCCAGGCTGGCGCTCCGCCGCGCGGCGGCAGAGGGACCGCCGGCCGAGGCGGGCACCGCCACCGTCTCGCCCAGGAAGGCGAGGTAGACCGGCACCAGGGCCAGGACGCAGGGCGAGACGAAGCTCAGCAGCCCCGCGGCGAAGGCCAGCAGCAGGTTGACCTCCATGCGCCCCTCAGCGTGGGAGCAGGGAAAGGGTCGGCGTGCCGGGCTCCACGGTGATCGGCGCGGCGATGATCCACAGCGATAGCACGGTGTAGCCGACCATCAGCACCACCAGCGGAAGTCCCGCCAGCACCGGCCGCCGCGGGGCGTCGCGCAGGGCGAGGCGGTGGGCCAGCACCACCGCCACCACGTGGCCGGTCACGATGGCCGCCACCGAGAGGTACCACACCGCCGAGGTAGGGATGAAGTCCAGGTCGGGGGCGACCGTGTTCATGGGGTCGGCCAGGAGCGTGGGCAGCCACATCCCGCCCTGGATCACGATCGTCAGGTAGTGCGCCACCAAATAGCCGCCGGCGATCGGCAGCAACGTCGCGGCGTACGCGCCGGCAGTGGCGCCCAGGGGCGGCACGGATCGGTCCGGGTCGTGGAGCGCGCGGGTGGCCCACGCGGCCAGGGCGAAGGCGGCAAGGAACACCAGCCACACGGCCAGCAGGCCAAGGGTCTGGACTACCAGAACGGCGTTCAGCGCTCCCAGCAGGTCGAAGGCGGCGGAGAAGAACGGCTGCATCAGGGAGCCCCAGAAGCTGGTCTCCTTCAGTCCGTCGTACGAGACGGCGGACAGCGCCAGCACGATGAACGCAGCATCCGACCAGCCCGCGCCCCGGACCTCGGTCAGGCCGGTGGTCCACGGCCTGATCTCGCTGAGCAGCTCACCCGGCTCGGCCGCGGCCAGGCACTCGGGGCAGTCCACGCAGCGCGCCGGGTCGCACTCCTCGGTGCAGCCGCTGCAGACCTCCGGCTCCACCACGCGCCGTCCGACCGGCCCGACCCGTCCGAACCAGCCCAGCAGCACCTCGAACAGCTCGCCGTTGCGCAGCCAGGCCACGCGGCCGAAGGCGGCCATTCCGGCCAGGGTCAGCAGGGTGTAGGCCACCATCAGATTGGCCACGGATGCCGGGGTCGAGCCATCGGGCAGGATCAGCTCAGACCAGACCGCCGCGAAGAGAAGGGCCACCGCGGGCCATCGGGCCAGGCCGGCCGGGTAGGCGAAGGCGGGCTCCAGGCCGCGGGCGCCAAGCAGGCGCGCGCCGCCCTCTATCAGGCCGAACAGCGTGCGGAACGGGCTGAGGCTCGGCCAAGGGTTGCCGAGCAGCACCGCCACGATCGGCAGGCCCACCCATATGCCGATCCAGAACAGCACCGCGGGCAGTGGCGATATGGGGTCGACCAGGTAGCCGCTCAGGATGGCGCCGATCCACCAGGCAAGGCCGATGAGCTGCAGCAGCACCGCCCCGATCCGGGACACCGGCGGCGCCACCGGCGCCACCGGGTAGTCCGGCACCGGGCCAGCCGGCTTGATGGCCAGCACCGACACCAGGAAGCCGGCGGCCACCGCGGCCGCGGCGCCCACCAGGTAGAGGGCCAGCGGGACCGGCAGGGTGAAGACCTCGCCGATGGCGTGGGCCACGGCCGGCTGCGGGGCGGCCAGGCCGCCGGCGACGGCCGCGATCCCCGTAACCGCAAGCAGCAGGGGACGGCGGACGCTAGCCCTCATGGACGATGAAGGTCCCCACGGTTGCCTCGGCCGGCCCGTCATGCGTGTGAATGGCGATCGGGAACTGGCCGGCGCGCGAGGCGGTGAACTCGAGCGTCACGTCCTCCCCGGCGGTCACCTGGCTGGCGGGGACCTCTTCGTCGTAGCCGTGCAGGTGGAAGACCGCATCGCGCTCCACGGTGAGCTCGATCGTGACCTGCTGGTCGCGGCAGACCTCCAGCGTCGCCGGCTCCAGGCGCTCCTCGACGAGCGTGGCCTGCAGCGTGACCGATTCCGCGTCGCAGTTCTCGGGCAGGTTGGTCGCCGGCACGCAGCCGGCCAGGAGGAGGGAAAGGATGAGCAGGATTTCGGGCCGGAACATCCGGCCCATCCTAGCGGACGACGGCCCTCCGCAGGCTCGCCACGGCAGCCAGCATGAGCAGCAGCACGCCCGTCACGGTGATCGGAGTGGTGCCGCGGTTCGTCTTCGTGGCGGTGTCCGGGGTTTCGTGCCCGTCGTCGTCTCCCTCGCCGTCGGGGATCTCCGCGTGGCTCGCGTAGCCAAACGAGAACGCGCCGGTGATCTCGTGACCGTCGATACCCAGCACGGTCCAGTCGACGGTGTACACGCCGGGCTCGGTGATGGACACGACGCCCCGCAGGACGTTGCGATCCGCCACGGCCAGGTCGACCTCGCCGCTGCCGACCTCCTCGCCATGCTGGTCGCTCACCGTGAAGCTGGATCCGGCCGGGTCCAGCTCGCCGTCGAAGGTGAGGGTAACCTCGTGGGGCGCGTCCTCCAGGTTCGCCCCGGCCTCGGGCGAGGTCGATACGAGGTGGACGTGTGCGCTGGCCACGGCCGGGATCGTGGCCATCAGCAGACCGGCGACCAGGGAGGTCAGCAGGCGGCGGAGGGGCGGTGAGCGCATCGGGATCCTCGCTGCGTGTCAGCTGAATACGAGACCGGCTACGGGCGCGGGCCGAATCGGTCGCGCAGGAAGTTCACCAGGTCCCAGCGATCGTTCTCGGTGAGCGTAGCGGCAAACGTCGGCATTCGGGTTCCGGCCGATCCGACCGCGATCCGGTAGGCGATGGCGCCATCGCTCATCTCCCGGACGCGGTCGGCCAGTGCCGGCGGCGGCGGGAGCATGCCGGGCGCGATCGGTCCGTCGCCGGCACCATCGGCGCCGTGGCAGCTGGAGCAGTTGGCCAGGTAGAGGACGCGCCCGCGGCTGATCGAGACCTCTGTGGCCTCGACCGGGTTGGCCTGCTGCGCGGCCGATGCGGGCGGCGCGTTGGCGGCGTCGACCAGGGCTCGCGAC